>JACRBR010000186.1 GCA_016213125.1 Chloroflexota bacterium
CATGCCGCTTTCCTCCGGCTTCATGCCCGCGTCCACCAGCTTGCCGCGCACGTATTCGGAAGTCGTGAACCCGTGCACGTTCTTCGGGCTGAGCAGCCGGAAGAGCGGCTGACGGAAGTCGCCCTGCCCCTTGACCTCGTACGCATGGAAGGCGATGCCCTCGTTCACATGATAGTGTTCGCCCGCTGAAATGGGCGCAAGAAAGCCCGCGGCCAGCAGGCCCACCCACGCCATTCCCCGGGATCTGCGCAACATGATCATGGTCGCCTGATCCAACCGGAAGAAGTCTCGACATGCCCGCGCGCGGACTTGAATGCGCGCACCCCAACCGTAATCCCATCCTCCGCAGTTCATGGTGTGTCCGCCTCCTCACGTCCAAGAACCGGTCTCAATCTCCGGATCAACCCGCGGATGCCGGATCGATCCGCTCCGGCCCAAAGTGGCCAATAATGTACCAAGTCCGCGCCGCCTGGACAATAGGGATTCCGCGCCCAGGGTGACCCAGGGCACTGGCGTTTCGGCTCGGATTCAGGGTGGCATGGCTTCAAGGCGTGGCAGGGCTTGATTGGGTGGCATGGCTTGATTGGGTGGCATGGCTTCACGCGCAGCGGGCAGCCATGTCGAAGCGAGCGTGGAAACCTCATGCTCACGCCGAGTCCGGCGAGAGCATGCCACCCGACGAGTCCGGCGAGACCATGCCACCCCGACGCACAGGTGCTCCCAGAGCCGGACCGATCCGACCCGCTGCCGCCGGCGCTCCCCGGGTCAATAACTCCGAAGGTAGTAGCGCCGCGACGCTGCGTACGCACCACGCGACTCCACTTCTGCGGACGTTGCCGCCGCACCGGGCCACAGAAACGCCACGGGCGTCAAGCCGCGGCGCGCGGCATCCGATACTCCCGCGTGTAGCGGTTTTGACGACCATGCGCGGGAAAACGAAGAAAGACGTTTTGACGACCGGCGAGATTGCACGGCTGTGCAACGTCGCGCCGCGCACCGTCGCCAAGTGGTTCGACACCGGCGAGCTGCGCGGCTACCGCATCCCCGGCAGCCGTGATCGCCGCGTCCCGCTCCAGCAGCTCATCCGCTTCATGCGCGAGCACCAGATGCCGCTCGAGGGTTTGGAGACGGGAGGCGTTCGCGTCCTGCTGATCTGCGCCGGCGAGTCCCACGCCCGATCCATCGAGCAGCCACTGGTGGTCGATGCGCGCTTTGAGGTCCACGTGGCTGGGTCCATGTTTGCGGCGGGGGTGCAGGCCGCGCGCGTCCGTCCCCACGTGCTCATCCTGGACATGGGCTTGCCCGGCGCGGACCCCGAAGCGCTGATCGCCGCGCTGCACGCATGGGAACACGGTGGCGCGGTGCGCGTCATCGCCTTCGCGCCGACGGCGACCGACGACCAGGCCGATTCGCTCCTCCGCGCGGGGTTCCACTCCGTCTTCCGAGCGCCGATCGAAGCCGCGAAGGTGCGTCAATTCTGCGACATCCGCGAGGTTGGTGCTACGGACAGGTGAAGGCCGCCGTGTCGCTCGCGCCGCAGCCCCATTCCCCCGTCACCGATCCGCCCTCCAGGGGAACGCCCGTGAACCTGGCCTTGCCCTTGCCGCGTTCGTCCACGATGCCCGCGGCGTGCTGACCGTCGGAGACCGTCACGTCGAACGAGTCGCCGGGCCTGCCGCCCGCGAGCACCACGGTCAGCTTGGTCGGTCCGGCGGTCAGTCGGCAGCGAGCCTTCTTGATCTGTTCGCCGCCTCCGCAGGGGCAATCACCGCCGCCGCAGATGAGCAGGTCGGAGTCGCTCTCATCCTCGCCGCTGCGCCCGTCAGCGTCGTGCACGACCATCCGCAAGCGCCCCGCCGCGGTGGAGATGTTCGGAACGGTCCACGTGAACAACCCGTCCGGCGCCGTCGCTTCCACGATCGGCGTGTCAAACGTCTGCCCGCCATCGGTGGACAGGAGGATGTCCACGCTCGCCACCGCTTCGTCGTCGTCGCTGATCCACAGGATGTCCACCTGCTGCCCGGGGGAGATCGTCTCGCCGCCGCGCAGGTTTTTCAGGTACACGGTGGGGTTGCGACCGCCGAGCGGCTGCGGCATGTGCATCACGATGCAGTGCAGCACGCCCGCGGCGCTGACGATCGCCTCGGAGTTGATCTGCACGATCGTTTTGTCCGGCAGCGCTTGCTGGAAAACGGCCAGCGCCTCCGCATTGTGCTGCTGCACGGATCCGTTGGTGTACATCGGGATCAGCACCAGCCCGTTGCACATGACGACGTTGGTGTACGTGTAGTGCGTGCCGTTGACGCTGCGCGCGGGCGTGCGAAAGATGCGATAGCCGCGCCCCGCCAGCGCCGTCGCCGCGCCGTCGCAGATGCGGTCCTGCTGCGAGCCGGAGTTGTTCGGCCAGTCGCTGACGATGATCGCGTCGTCGGCGATGACCTGCACCCACATGTCGATGTGCTGCGTCGAGTCGATGGTGCGGTCGAACGGGTCGAAGAACGTCGTGTCCACGTTCTGGAACTGCTGCCAGAGGTCGTGAATCTGCTGCTCGGTCTTGTCGAGGTTCTCGTTGTTGATGAGGCGCGTGACGAAGGAGTGCCCCAGCGCGTCGAGGTGGAAGTTGCCGCCACC
>JACRBR010000188.1 GCA_016213125.1 Chloroflexota bacterium
GCTCGCCCAGCTCCGGTGCGCGCAGACCCGGCTGGGCTGGCGAGTCGCTCAAGGCGACGGGGCTGCCGACCTGGTTCATCGCACCCCACTCCGGATGCTCAATACGGCGGAGGTAGCCATTGCTGTATGCCTGTTCGTAGCCCGCTACGGCCGCGTAGTCGTTCACCGGGGCAAAGCGCTGGTCTTCCCTACCCAGGCGGTCGCACCACTCGGCGGTCGTCCGTTCCCGAAAGATGGGCTCGAGCCGGGCGAAGACCGCGGCAAGGTCCAGGGGGCCGTCCTGGGGCACGAGGAAACCTTCCCCGGCCAAATCCGGGTAACCGAGCGCGCGAATGAATCCCTCGCGCTCCCGTTCGGTGACGCCGGCGATAACGAGGTGCCCATCCTTCGTCTCGAACACGCGATAGACTGCCGGGAGGAACGCATGGCCACGGTTGGCCCGCTCGGTATTTCGGCCGCCCATCAAGTAGAAGCTCAACTCGCTGGCCTGCAGCCAGATCTGTGCGCCCAGGAGCGAGGCGTCGACCCGCTGCCCACGCCCGGTCTGGGCGCGCGCGAGGAGCGCGGCGAGAATGCCGACGGTCAGCGTCATGCCACCGGCGCTATCGGCGATAACAGCTCCAACGGGAGTCGGAAACTCGCCGTCCTGGCCGGTGGTCCGCATCAGGCCGCCGATCGCCTGGCCGACCAGGTCAACACCTTTGCGATGCGCGTCAGGGCCCTCTGAGCCGAGCGCCGAAGCCGTCGCGTACACGAGGCGGGGGTTGATCCGCGAGCACGTCTCGTACCCGAGGCCAAGCCGCTCCATCACGTCCGGGACGAAGCTGGAGATCACCACGTCCGCCGTGGCTATTAGCCGCAGGGCGACCGCGAGCCCGGCCGGGTTTGTGACGTCGAGGGCGACGCTCCGCTTCCCCCGGTTACAGGCGAAGAAATAGGCGCTGCGGCGGTCGTGCTCGTTGATCGCAATTCCGCGCGCCAGGTCGCCATAGTCCCGGCGTTCGATCTTGACAACGTCAGCGCCAAGATCGGCGAGCATGGCCGCACACTGCGGTCCCTGGACGACGATCGAGAAATCGAGAACGCGAATACCGTCGAGTGGTCGTTGCACAACACGGATTTTAGTTCGGCGCCGGGCGCGGCGGTAGGCGATAAGCGGACAACCTCCTTAGGCGACGTTTTGCGCGTCTGGCGCAGGCGTGTTCCCGGCGCGGCGCGTCGTTTGAGCAGCCACGGCGAAAGGACGTCGTGGTGTTCGAGAACCCAGCGCCTGTTGGGGATGGATCCGTCAGCCCCGTGCCCCGCGCCTTCCGGCCTCGGCGAGGAGCATGCGGACCTCCGGCGAGTCACCAATACCGCCATCGACGAGGTAATACCCGCCTGTCACATAGTCTGCCTCGTCGCTCGCGAGAAAAGCTGCGACGTTGGCGACGTCCTCAGCTCGCCCGACCCTGCGGACGGGAATCGTCCTGCCGAGCTGCTCCAGGTATTCGACTGACTTCATCCACGGTGCCATATTCGAGATCGCGGCAGCAGGCCCGAGGCTGTTGGCTGTGATCCCGTATTCGGCGACTTGCTGGGCGATGTTGCGCGTCATGTGGCGGACTGCGGCTTTCGTCGTGGCGTAGCCGAGCGAGCCTTTTCCAGCCCAATCCGCCGCGACCGAGGAAAGGGCGATCAGCCGTCCTCCCTTGCCGCCCCGAACCATCGCGCGGGCGCCGGCCTGCATCGTGAACAGCGCGCCCGTCAGGTTGACGCCAATGACCGCCTCCCAGTCCTCCACCGTAACGTCGAGTATGGAGCCGCGGCCGCTGATACCAGCATTTGCAACGCAGACCCAGGGAAGGCCGAGTTCGGACTCCGTCTGGTCGACCATCGCCTGCACCTGCGCCTGACTGCGGACATCGACTTCCACGGCGATCGCGGATGGACCGTGGGACCGGACGATGTCCGCCGTCTCGATGGCGGTAGCGAGATTGACATCGGCGCAGCAGACGTGGGCGCCCTCCTGGGCAAAGCGGACCGCCAATGCCCGCCCGATGCCGCTGCCTGCTCCCGTGACGACCGCGACACGATCCTTCAGCCGTACGCTGATTGTTCCCGGGTCTCCTGGTCTCATGGACGCGACCTCCTCGTAGTGACAAAGGGCCTGGAAGCCTCTTATGTGGGCGCTTCGTGTCGACAAGAACGGCGTGAAGATCATGGCCACGGTGTCGACGACCGAAATCTACGCGGCGGCTCGCGTGGGGTTCAATGCGCGAGCCACTACGATTGCC
>JACRBR010000187.1 GCA_016213125.1 Chloroflexota bacterium
AGGTGCGGTCGGCGGCGTGATCGGGGCGCGGCTGTTCGAGGTGGGGCACGACGTCGTCCTCATCGCGCGCGGTCCTCACCTGGACGCCATCCGCGACCGCGGCCTCACGCTCGAAACTCCGCTCGGCTCGAACACCTTCCGCATTCCTGCGGTCGGCCATCCGTCAGAATTGCGGTTCACCCACGATGACGTCGTCCTCCTGACGATGAAGACTCAGCACACAGAAGCTGCCCTCGACGACCTGCGCGCGGTGGCCGGCGACGGCGTCCCCGTCGTGTGCGCGCAGAACGGCGTCGAGAACGAACGCATCGCCGCCCGACGCTTAACGCAGGTGTACGGCATGATGGTGTGGCTCCCGGCCACCTACCTCGAGCCGGGCATCGTGCAGGCCAGCGCCGCTCCCGTCAACGGCGTACTCGACACCGGCCGTTACCCGGAAGGCACCGACAGTCTCATCGAGCAGGTCGCCGCCGGCATCGACGCATCCGGCATTGCATCGGTTGCCGTCCCCGACGTCATGCGCTGGAAGTACGCCAAGCTCCTCTCGAACCTCGGCAACGCCATCCAGGCCGCGTGCGATCCCGCCGACGACGCCCGCCCCCTGTACGCCCGCGTCCGGGAAGAAGCCCTCGCCTGCTATCGCGCCGCCGGCATCCAGCACGCCTCCGACGAGGAGCAGGCGGCTCGCCGCACCGCCATGTCGCCGATGGCCCCGATCGCAGGGAGCAGGCGAGGCGGCGGCTCAACCTGGCAGAGTCTCGCCCGCGGAGCCGGCTCCGTCGAGACGGACTACCTCAACGGCGAGATCGCCCTCCTCGGCCGCCTCCACGCCGTACCGACGCCCGCGAACGCGGCGCTCCAGCGAATCGCCGCGCGCATGGCCCACGACGGTACGCCGCCCGGATCCATGCGCCTCACCGACGTCGAACAAGAGATCGCGTAGTCCCCGGTCCCGGGCCAGGCCTATCGCTGGCGACAGCGGGCGGGCACGGGCACGGTCATTTGGCGATACTGTCCCATGCGCATCGGCATCGTCTCCGATATCCACTGCAACCACGAAGCGCTCCGCATCGCTCTCGACCGCATGGGCGCCGTCGACGAGCTGCTCTGCGCCGGCGACGCCGTCTACCAGTTCCGTTTCTCGAACGAGGTCATGGCCCTGCTCCGCGAGCGCGGCGCCCGCTACATCCTCGGCAACCACGAGGACACCCTGCTCGGCAAGTGGGGCGAGCACGCGCGCTCCACCGAATGGGTGCGCCGCGACGAGCTGGACTACATGGCCGGCCACGACGACCGAATTGAGACCACGCTGCCCAACGGCAAGACACTTGTGATGGTGCACGGCAGTCCCTGGGAGCCGCACAACGAGTACATCTATCCCAACAGCCCCGCCATCTCACGCCTCGGCGAGATCGGCGCGGACTACGTGGTCCTCGGCCACACCCACTACCAGATGGCCGAGCGCGTCGGCCGCAGCCTCATCATCAACCCGGGCTCCGCAGGCGAACCGCGCGACCCCCGCAACCACTTCCAGCTCTCGTATGCCATCCTCGACACGGACACGGACGAAGTGGTATTCGACGACTTTCCCGACCCCACGCGCGCCGCCGTTGACCCCAGCATCATCCCTGGCGGTGCCTCCGGACGTGGCAGAGGCCGCAACGAGTCCACGCCGCGTAACTCCAACTTCTGGACGCCGGGATAGGTCGCCGCCTAGGACGCCTGCGTTGCCACGATGTCCAGCTGCAGCGTCACGTCGTCCTCGACCGAGACGAAACCTGCGATGTTCGGCGGCGTGATGTCGAAGTCGTCATACAGGAAGGTGACGGTCGCCAGCGCCGTCATGATGTTGCCGTCGCGGCGGGCCTTCACCTCCCACGTCACCTCGTTCTGGACGCCGTGGAGGTCCAGGATCCCCGTCATCTGAAACGTGTGCTCCTGGTCCGCCGGGAGGGCCGCATCCACCCCGGAAACGCCCGTCACCGTGAACGTTGCCTCAGGGAAGTTGTTCGTTTCCAGCGCGCCCTGCACGCGGGTGTCCCGCCGGTCCTGGTTGGACTTCAGTCCCGTGAGCGTGACCGTCACCACGGTCGGGTTGTCCGGATCCAGTGCGAAGCCGTCCTCGGCCAGGTAGATCGTGCCCTCGATCTCGTTCGTCGTGCCCTGGGCCGTCGACGGCAGGCCGACGCTGGCCAGCGTCTCTCCCGCGAC
>JACRBR010000191.1 GCA_016213125.1 Chloroflexota bacterium
ATTGCTGGTCATGGCGTCCAGGCTGTCGGCGACGGTGGTGATGAGCGCGCCCTCGGGGATGGCGGATCCGGAGAGGCCATCGGGGTAGCCGGTGCCGTCCCAGCGCTCGTGGTGATACCGGGCGACCGCCGCCGCGAGCTCGAAACCCGCCTGGCCGGCCAGGAAGGCGCCGCCCCAGATCGTGTGCTGCTTCATCAAGACCCACTCGGCCTCGGCCAACGACAGCGCGCTGCCCAGCACGGAGTCGGGCACGCGGATCTTGCCGATGTCGTGCAGCGTCGCCGCCAGCCCCAGCGCCCGGGCGGCATCCTCCTCGTAGCCACGCTCGCGGGCCAGCGCGATGCTGATCTCGCGCACCCGGGACAGATGCCGTCCGGTGGTCGCGTCGTGCGCCTCGGCGGCGCTGGCCCGCATAAGTACCGTGCCCTCGTGCGCCTGGCGTAACTGCGACGTGGACGTGCGCAGCTGGTCGAGCAATGAAGACATGCGCACGATGGCGGTCACCTGCGTCGCGACGGCGGCGACGAACTCCGCATCGCGGACGCTGAACGCGCTCTTCCGCGTGCTGGCCACCGTCAACACGCCGATGAGGTTGTTCTCCCAGATCATGGGGGCCACAAGCGCGGACTGGAGCCCCGCATGTCCCAGCATCTCCCGTTCTGCGTCATCCAGCCGCGGGTCGGTCTCCAGGTCCTCCATGATCAGCGGGCGCTTCGTGCGCGCCACGACGGCCGCGATCTCGCGGTTCACGTGGCTCCGCTGTCGCGTGTTCCACTGCTCGATGAACGACTCGGGCACGCGGGCGAATGAGCTGGAGGCCATGCCGGTCTGGTCTTCTTCGGAGAGCACGAAGTTCACGCCGTCGTAGCCGGCACCGACCGAGAGCCGGTGGGCGACCAGGCGCAGCTTGTCCTGCAGCTTGCCGGGCGAGGTGAGCAGCGGCACCAGCTCGCCCACCATGCGCGCGGCGCGGTCGCCGCCCAGCGGCCGCGCCAGGACGTTGCCTTCGCCGGAGGGGCGGGCGCGCCGGGACTGGTACATGGCGCTGTCTGAGAGACGGATGAGGTCCTCCACGGAATCGGCCTCGTCCGGGTAGATCGCGAGGCCGATACTTGCGACGACCGGCACGCGCGCGCCCGTCATGGGGTCCGTCAGGCCAGCATTCGTCAGCTCCGCCAGCACGTCCTGCCGGTACTGCTCGGCCCCGGCGCGGTCGGCCCCGGGGATGATGACGACGAACTCGTCGCCGCCGTACCGGCCGACCGTGACGCCGGGCCGTGCCAGCACGGAAGCAACCTTCACGAGCACGGCATCGCCGATCTGGTGACCGTAGGTGTCGTTCGCGACCTTCAGCCCGTCCACGTCCACCATGGCGATGGCGTGCGGCACGTCCGCCTTCATCTCCACGATATCGCGCACCATCTCCGTGATCGCCGCGTGGTTCAGGGAGTTCGTGAGTTGATCTCGGCGTGCCCGTTCGCGTTCTGTATCGAGCGCGATCTCCAGCAAGCGGGACTTCTCCTCCAGCCGCTGTTTCGACTCCTCCAGATCCGCGTGCGTGCGGACGACGCGCTTGTACATGCGCTCCAGCTCGGCGGTGCGGCTGCGCAGGGCCTGGTCGGAGCGGCGCCGCTCGATCGCGATGCCGGCGACGTGGGTGGCGACGGCGATCAGCTCGCGTTCAAACGTCGCGGGGCCGCGGGGTTCGCGGTAGTAGATTGCCAGCGTGCCCAGCACCGTCCCGGTGGCCGAGGTGATGGGCGTGGACCAACAGGCGCGCAGGCCATGGGAGAGCGCCAGGTCCTTGAAATCGACCCAGAGGGGGTCGTGCTCGATGTCGGTGACCACCACCTCGCGGTTGTGATAGGCGGCGGTGCCGCACGAGCCGACCTCCGGGCCGATAGCGATCCCGTCGATCGCGTGGTTGTAGGCATCGGGCAGGCTGGGCGCCGCCGCGTGTTGCAGGCGCGTGCCGTCGCTGCTGGTCTGGAGGATAGAGCACAGGGCGCCTGGCGCGTGGCGTTCTACCATTCGCGCCAGGTCTTCGTAGATGTCCTCGAGGCTGGTGCCGACTGCGATCATCTCCAGCAGGTGGCGCTGTGCCGCCACAAGCGACTCCGCCTTGCGCTGATCGGTGACGTCGTGCGCCACCGAGAAGAGCAGCGTCCTGCCGTCCACTTCCACAGGGCCGGTGTAGACGTCTACGTCGCGGATCTCCCCGGAGGCCAACCGGTGGGGCAGGCTGCAGAAGGTCAGATTCTCGTCCACCACCTTGCGCATCTTTTCCTGTACGTGTTCGGGAGAGAGCGCGTTG
>JACRBR010000189.1 GCA_016213125.1 Chloroflexota bacterium
GACGGGGCATCGAGAGGAGGCCGAGGATCTCGTGCAGGAGGTCTTCGTCCGGCTGGTTCGGACGTTGGAGCGGTACGAAGACGACGGGCGGTTCGAGGCTTGGTTGTTCCGCATCGCCACCAACTTGGCCCGGGATCGGATTCGCCGGGTCAAGCGATCGATCAGCACGACGTCGATCTCGGCGGGGCGAGGGGAAGACGGGGAATCCGACGGCGGGTTCGGGCTGGATCGGGCGGAGTCGGATGACGCCACGGAGCCCGACGCCGGCATGAAGTTGGAGGAGGACATGGGCCGGCTGGCGGATGGGCTGGCCCGGCTGCCGGAGCCGGAGCGAGAGGTGATCCTGCTGCGGCACTACACGGAAATGAGCTTTGCGCAGATTGCGGAGATGATGGGCACTCCTCTGGGAACGGCGCTGGCGCGATCGCACCGCGGGCTGGCGAAGCTCCGCGAGTGGATGGAAGGTGGCGGCTGATGCACGACGACAAGATTCAACCGGACATCGCGCGAAATGAGGCGTGGTTGGCCGACCGGCTGATCGACCCGCCCGCGGACGCGGAGTTGATCAAGTTGCGCGTGCGCGTCGAGCTGGGCGAGCGGTGGCTGGGTTCCAGGCTCGACATCGCGGCGCCCGCTGACCTTGCCGGCCGGATCAAGGCGCGCTTGCGCGAGGAGTTGGAGCGGACTGGCGGACGGGCGCCGATGCGGATTCTCCGACTCGTCGCACTGACCCGGTGGAACACGTGGATGGGTCGGGGTGTTGCAGCGGCGGCGGCGATCGCGTTCCTGTGCGTCGTGCAGTTCCCGCTGCGAAACAGCGGGGGGTACGCCGCGATTTCCACGGCGCACGTGGCACCCAGCGAGTTGCTGATCGCGTCGCTCCAAACCCGGCCCTCGCAGGACGACCTGGACCTGTCAGCGCTGGATCGCGAGATGACGGCGCTGGAGAGCAGCTTCATGGAGCCGGATGCTCTACCGGCGGACGACGCGCTGCTGCACGGCGTGACGGATGAACTGGACCGGCTGATGGACGAATTGGCGGACGAGATCGACACGTGATTCGAGGGGGCAAGCGAGGATGGAACCGAACATGATCGCCCGATGCGCGTGGATTGTCATGGCCTTGGCGGGGTGGAGCTTTGCAGCGCTGCCCGCGCGCAGGGCACTGGCGCAGGAATCGACGAACCCGCAAGCGCCGCCGGCGCCGCCCGCACCGACGGCTTCGAGCGTGCAGGACGAATCGCTGCGCAAGCTGGGCTATGCCGACGGGGCGTTCGTGCCGAGCGTGCGCGACTGGCGGCACATGGCGGCCCGCGAGCGTCGTGCGCTGGAGGCGTTCATTCAGCAGAACTTCCCCGAGGTATGGAACGAGGTGCAGCCGCTGCAGGCGGGTGACAACCGCGCGTACAACACGAGGATGGAGAAGCTCGCGGCGGAGCTGGTGCCGATCATGGAGGAGCAGGCCGAGAACGCGCCGCGCACGGAAATCCTGATCCGCGAGAAGCAGCTTGAGTACCGCATTCAGGAACTGGTCAATGAATTCCTGCAAAACAAGGACGAGCAGCGCCGCGACAAGATTCGCCAGAAGCTGCGCGAGCTGATGAGCAAGCAGTTCGATGCCGCGCAGGAGCGCCGGCGTCTGGACATCAGTCGCCTCGAGGAGCGACTGCTTTCGCTCAAGAAACTCATGGACGAGAAGTCGCGCAACCGCGACGGCATCATCGAGCGCCAGGTCGA
Source organism: Chloroflexota bacterium (assembly GCA_016213125.1). Taxonomy (GTDB): domain Bacteria; phylum Chloroflexota; class Dehalococcoidia; order DSTF01; family JACRBR01; genus JACRBR01. The sequence continues at coordinate 1,738 of JACRBR010000189.1, forward strand.
AGCGCGTCTCAATCCCGCCGGAACATCCGACAAGCCCGAGCGCGGCGGCACAGAGGAGGGCGGCGGACAAGGGGATGGGGGCGGAAAGCTGGATGGCGGGGGGAAGGTGGATTCCAGCGACAAGGCGCGAAAGTCCGACGGCGAGAAGCCCGACGCGCCTCACCGCGAAGCGCCGCCTTCAGAGCCGCGACCGTAAGGGAGCGGTAGAGCACCACAGCGGAGATACCGCTTCTTTACGGGCGCGGCTCTGTCATGCACACCGAGAGATACCTGTGCGGCACGACACTACAGGTCCGATGCCCTGAGCCACTCGACGAGTCGATCGGTGGCTTCGGACGTGGAGACGGCGGGCGCATAAGCGAAATCCCGCCGGGCCGCGCTGATATCAAAGTAATGATCGTGCGCGAGCTGATCGGCGAGGAAGCGCGTCATGGGCGGCTCCGTGCGGATGTGGAGCAGCCGGTAGAGGTTCTCCATGCATGCGCCAGCGCATCGCGCCGCACCGTGTGACAGACGTCTGCGGACCGGCGGCGCGCCGATGCGCGCGAGCACCTCACCGATCCAGTTCCACAACTTCACAGGCTCGCCCTGCGAAACGAAGTACGCGCGGCCTGCACAGCGCCCGGGGCTGCTCAGCTCGTCCGCGGCCTGCACGTGCGCCAGCGCCGCGTTGTCGATGTAGGTGATGTCCCCGAGGTTCTCGCCGTCGCCGATGCGCACGAGGCGACGCTGCCGCGCGCGGGCGACGATGCGCGGCAGCAGATGCGGGTCGCCGGGACCGAAGATCAAGTGCGGTCGAAGGGCGACGGTTCGCAAATGGCCGCTGTTCGCCGCCAGGACACTACGCTCGGCCAGGGCTTTGGTTCGCGGGTAGGGCGCAAGATAGCGCCCCGGGTACGGCAGCGATTCGTCGCCCCCGCGCACCGGCGCGCTGCCCAGCACTACGCTCGGCGAGCTGGTGTAAATCAGCCGCCCGACCCCGCAGGCTTGCGCGGCGCGGATGACGTTCTCCGTGCCGACGGTGTTGATCTGATAGTAAAGATCGTCGGGCCCCCAGATTCCAGGCAGGGCCGCCGTGTGGAAGACGACGTCGATGCCCGAGCACGCGCGGCGCACCGCACCTGCGTCGCGCACGTCGCCCTGCACGCAGCGGATGCCGATCGCGGTCATGTGCGCGTAGGCGCTGCGCCCGAACACGGTGACATCGTCGCCGCGATCGTGCAGCATTCTTGCGATGCGCCCGCCGAGAAACCCGCCGCCGCCCGTGACCAGCGCCCTCA
>JACRBR010000190.1 GCA_016213125.1 Chloroflexota bacterium
TACGCGTGGACCCTCATCGACAACTTCGAGTGGGCCGAAGGCACCCGCCAACGCTTCGGCCTCGTCCACGTGGACTTCGAGACGCAGAAGCGCACGATCAAGGACAGCGGGTACTGGTTCCGGGACCTGATCGCGAAGAACGAGATCGCGTACGACGAGACCCTGGCGTAGCGCGTGTCCGTAGTTCGTAGTGCGTAGCTTGTAGTCCGGCAGCCCGCATCGGGCACGGCATCTAGTTGCCGACGGGTGCCTCCACATCCCCGAACCTGAGTGAGATCAGGCCAGATGGCCTCGCGAGAGGCAGGCCCTTAGGGGTGCGCCCGTAGGTCTTCCCTGACGACAACCCCTACGGGGGGTGCCTACGGGATGACCCGTACGCGACTGGCGGCTCTATGCCTGGCCCTGGCTGCGCTCTGCGCGGGGGCAATCGCCGCTGCATGCGCCGGCGCCGAAGCATCTCGCAGCGGAAGCGGCGGGGACCGCGCGTTTCCGCCGGCATCCGAGGGCGCGATCGGCGTCTCCGGCGCGGAGGCGGACCTGGCGCGAGTGCGGCTGGAGCTGGCAGCGGGCTCGGTATCAGCGGCCGTGATGCTTACGACCGAAGAGGCCCCGGCGCTGTATCCGCAGCTCCTCGTCGTTCGGGCTGACCCCGTCCTGCCGCTGACTTCGCGCGCAACGCTGACACTGCCGTACGGCGACGAACTGGTGCGTGCTTGGGGCATCGACGATGAGACGCAGCTGGGCGTATTTCAGCGAGACGGCGACGGCACGTGGTGGTGGACGCCAGCGCTCGTCGATGCGGCGACGAACACCGTGGTGATGCAGGTCGATGCTCTGGGAGCGTGGACGGTGGGGCCGTCGTGGATGATGAAGCCCTGGCAACAGCGCAGCATCCTGGGCGCGGCGTTTGGGCGGGGCGAGCGGAATGCGCTGATCATCCATGGATGGAACAGCGAGCCGTGGGATGGCTGCCAGCTCTCGCTGGCGGCGGGCATCGCTCCGTACTACGACAACGTGGCAGCGGTGGCGTACCCGTCGGCGTTCGACATTGCGGAGAACGGCGTGTGGCTGCGCGGCGAGATCGAGCGGCAATGGCCGGACACGCCTTTCGACATCATCGCGTTCAGTGAGGGCGGGCTTGCGGCTCGGGCGGCGATCGAGCCGCATGCATGGAACGGCGGTACAAGGATTGGGGCGGAGATCGGGAGGCTCGTCACCATCGCGACGCCGCACCAGGGGATCGATCCAGCGGCTCCGCTTTCGGTGCTAAACGACGAGGCGGCGCTCCAGATGCGGCCGGGGTCGGGGTTCCTGCGGGAGCTGAACGATGGGCCGCGGCATGATGGCGTGCGATACCAGCTCATCGCGGGCGATCTGGGAAACGGAACGGACAGCATCGTGCCACGAGAGAGCGCGCTGGGTGGCGGGCTGTTGCGGGCCGAGCGAACGACCGTGTTGCCACTGGCGCACAGCCCGTCGGGAGTCGCGCCGCGCGGGATGCCGTGCGACGCGCTGGTGTATGAGACGGTTGGGGGTTGGTCGTTCGGCGTTGGGCGTTAGGGTTGGTCGTCGGTCGTCGGTCGTTGGTCGTCGTTCGTCGGTCGCTGTCACAGGTCTTCTAGGCCTTCGGTGGTGAAGGTGAAGTCGATGACGGTGACGCCTTCGGCGCGAAGGTGGTGGCCGAGGTTCACGGCGTCGGCGTCCGAGGAGGCGTAGAAGACGATGGCTCCGCCGCCACCGGCTCCGCAGGCTTTTCCGGCGGAGGCGCCCTTGCGCATCGCCAGAGCGAACAGCGCTTCGACGGCCTCGTTGGTGACCGTGGGGTGCAGGCGTTTCTGCTGGATCCAGTTTTCGTTGAGGACGTGGCGGATGCCGCCGAAGTCGCTGCCGGTGATGGCGTCGCGCATGGCCTTACCGAGATGCTGAAGAGTCAGCAGGGCGCCCGTGACCTCGTCGTCGTGGCGGGCGTAGGCGGACCAGACCGCCTGGTGGATCTCCCCGGAGAGGCGCGAGACGCCGCTATCAACGAGGACGAGGCGCTTCTCGAGGGCGGCGAGGTGGGTCTCGGGCAGAATGAGCTTCTCGATGCGGACGGGGCCGCGCGCGCCTGTAGGGCGGGTGAAGGTCATGTAGTTGAGGCCGCCATAGCAGGCGGCGTACTGGTCCTGGCGGCCGCCGGTGACGCCTTCGGCGACTTCCGTGGCGAACGCAGCCTCCGCAATGTCATCGAGATCGGCATCGGGTTTGCGGAGCGCCTCTGCGAGGACGTGTTCGCAGGCGGAGGAACCGAGGCCACCTGCGCGGACATCATGCTCGTACGCGATAGCGCCATCATCGGCGAGGGTGGCCCGCACGTACTTATTGATGGTGACGTTGACGACGGAGCCACCGTCGTGATCGGCGAATGCGGGGACATCGGTCCAGCCGCCGGCGAGGTCGATGCGCAGGGGGACTCGCGCAGATTTCGTCATGGGATCATTGTGCCGAACGGAGGTTGCTGGCGCATTGCGATTCTGCGCGGATCGTCAAGCCGCAACGCCACCCGAGGCCGGCGCAACGATCCGTGCATGTGCTGGCGGCGTATTCTCCAACGCGAACACGGGAACCGCGGCGAGGCCGCGAGCAGTTGGAGGTTGGTGCATGATGCGAAAGACTGGCTGGGCGTTGATGGCGGCGAGCGTTGTGGTGCTGAGCATCGCATTCGCGGCGTGCAGTGATAATGAAGATGACGGGGACGGCGGTGGCGTCACGCCGGGGGTGAACACGCCCAGGGCCGGCGGCGATGCCACGACCCCGACATCGAGCACGCCGGGCCAGGGCGGAAGCGAAGCGGGCTCGGCGACGATCGCCGCGACGGCGAAGGACTTCTCGTTCTCGCTCGACAAGGCGTCGATCCAGAAGGAAGCGACGGTTGAGGTGGAGTTGATGAACACGGGCTCGGCGCCTCACACGCTCACGTTCTATACGGACGAGGAGTACTCGGATCCGGTGCCAGGCGGCGACTCCGGCAACGTGAGCGCCGGAGCGTCGGCCAACTTCTCGTTCCAGGCGCCAAGCGACGGCGACGAGGTGTACTATCGTTGCGAAGTCCACCCGACGCAGATGAAAGGCGAAATCGGACTCGAGTAACACGGAGGCGACGGGGCCGGAAGAAGGGGCGCGAAGGCGCCCCTTCGTCGTGCCTGGCAGCGGGCTTCACTTGCCCTGGTAGTTGGGCTTGCGCTTCTGGGCGAATGCGAGCGGGCCCTCGCGGGCGTCCTGTGAGGCGAGGACCTTGCGTGACTGTTCGTTCTCGAACTTGAGGCCTTCGTCGAACGGCATAGCGAGGCCACGTACGGCAGCCTCCTTGGCGAGGCGTACGGCGAGCGGACCGTTCTCGCAGATCGTCTCGGCCATCTCAAGCGCCTTCGGCATAACTTCCGCGGCGGGGACGACGTGGTTGACGAGGCCGTAGCGGAAGGCCCAGTCCACGTCGAAGCGGCCACCGGTCATGATGAGTTCGAGGGCGAGGCCGAAGGGGATGAGGCGGGGTAGACGCTGGGTACCGCTGGCGCCGGGAATGATGGCGCGTGTGACCTCGGGCAGGCCGAACGTCGCGTGCTGGGCGGCGATGCGGACATCGCACGACAGGGCGATCTCGAGGCCACCGGCGAGGCAGTAGCCGTTGATGGCGGCGACGATGGGCTTGTAGCACTCGAAGCTGCGGGTGATGCCGCCGAAGGGAGCGCGGGAGTAGGCGGCGCTGACGGCGTTGAGCCCCTGCTGCTGCATCTGGGACATGGCGACCAGGTCGTTGCCCGCGGAGAACGCGCGCTCGCCGGCGCCGGTGAGGATGGCGACCCAGAGGTTGTCGTCATCGCGGAAGTCACAGAAGGCCTCGTGCATCTCAGCAGAGGTCTGTGGGTCGATGGCGTTCATGCGCTCCGGACGGTTCATGGTGATGATGGCGACGCGGCCACGCTTTTCGTAGATCACCTTTTCGAAATCTGGCATGAACGGAGGGCCTTTCTGAGATGCGCTTGAGAGAGGCAACGTATCACCGACTCATTGGTCGATCCAGCGATGAATTGAGGCGGTGGAGGGCGCTGGTTGACTCGCCACAATGCATACTTGGCAGTTGGTTGTAGTTCGCAGCGTGACGCGCACCCATGCGCATAGACATTTCGGTGACATGTTCATTGCCCGGGTAGGGGGCTGATGCTAGACTCGCGCAAGCTGAGGGGATACGTTGTAAACCAGGCAAACGGGATGGGGACAGATAACCAGGCTGAGGTGTCTTGATGGCCGCGACGAAAACCGCACGCGCTGATTACGAAAATGCGCTGCATCAAAAGATGATGCCGTGGCTCCTCATCACGGAGCTGTACTGGATGTCGTACAAGCTCCTGGAGCGCCGGTTTTATCACCTGGGGGTGTCGGCATCACAGGCGCGGGTGCTGGCGGTGTTGCACTTCTCGAAAGATCCGATCAAGCCGAGCCTGGTGGCGACGCTGCTGTTCCAGGAGACGCAGAGCATCACCGGCATACTGCACCGGATCGAATCGCGTGGATGGGTGGAGCGGCTGCCCGATCCAAACGACCGCCGGGCCGTTGGGCTGCAGCTGACACCGAAGGGAAAGCAGATCACGGAAGAGATCGTGAAGATCGCCGATCAGCTGTACGACGACCTGTTCAGCACGGTGTTGAACGCCTCGGACAAGCGGCAGATCGAGGCGATCCTGAAGAAGGTCCGGGCACACGGCTTCAAGCTGCCGGAGACGGACTTCAAGCTGCGGCGCGCGCAGCAATACGGCATCTGGAAAGACTGAAGCACGGCAATTCCACGAGATACGACGAAATCGAAGAGCCGGCGCGAGACGCCGGCTTTTTGTGCCGGATTGCAGGACGCCTTGGCGGGTCAGCGACCGATTCGTTCACGGAGCGAGGCCAGGGCATCCCGTACGGCGGGATAGGCGATCTCGGGCGTCTGGTCGATCGGAAACCAGGCGACCTCATCGACGATATCCGCCGCGCGCGGCTCGCCGGAGGCGATGCGGCAGACGTATATGATCGAGATGATCCGCGAGCCGGCGAACTCGTCCTCGAACACGCCGAGCAGTTCGCCGATCGCGACGTCGACGCCCATTTCCCTGAGACACTCCCGGCGCAGGGCGTCATGGAGGCGGTCGTCGGCGTTCAGGAAGCCGCCGGGGATGTCCCAGCGCCCCTTGCCCGGGCCCATGCCGAGGCGCCCGAGCAGCACCTGGGTGACGCTTCCGTCGTCGCGCACGATCAGGGCCTCGACAGATGGCTTGAGGTTCTGCCAGGCGACGAACCCGCAGGACTGACAGACCGGCTGGAGTGACGGCGGATGGCCGGCGTCGCGCCACTCGCTGTGCTCGGCGCAGCGCGGGCAATACCGCCAGTCGTCGCGATTCACGCGCTGCCGCCGGCGATCCGCTCCGCCATCGCGAGCAGGCGGCTTGCACGCTCGACGATGGGGGCATCGATCATCCTCCCATCGAGGGCGATACTGCCTTTTCTCTGCTTTTCGGCGCGTTTCGCGGCATCGACGATACGGCGCGCGGCGGCGATCTGGTCCGCGCCGGGGGAGAAGGCGTTGTTCACCGCGCGTACGTGGTCCGGATGGATGACGTACTTGCCACGAAAACCGATGGCGGCGGCGAGCTTCGCTTCGCGCCTCAATCCACGTTCGTCATCGATCACGGGGTAGGGCGTATCGATGGCGGGCACGCCGATCGCCGCGGCGACGGTGACGATGACGCCGCGCGCATAGGTGAAGGCCTCGTCGCTTCGAGGGACGCCAAGCTCGGCGCTGTAGTCCTCGCCGCCGAACGATAGCGCGGACACGCGGTCCGTGGCGCGGGCGATCTCATGGCAGCGGAGGATGGCGCGTGGCGTCTCGATGAGGGGGATGACGGCGACGTCGCCGGGGCGGACGCGGTTGCGGACCTCCGCCTCTCGGAGGAGCACATCTAGATCGCGAAGGTCCTGGGGCTGGTCGGTCTTGGGGTGCACGACGCCGGCAAGTCCCGGACGCACGATGTCCATCAAGTCGCCGCGGGCGAGGCCGGTGTGGACGTTGTTCACGCGGACGAACACGGCAGCGGAGCCGCCGGCCACCGAAGTGAGCAGCGATCGGACGAGGCGGCGGGCCTCCCGCTTCTCGCCGGCGGGGACGGCGTCCTCGAGATCGACGACGATGATGTCGGCGCCAGCCCTGGGAGCCTTTTCGAGCATGCGTTGTCGATTGCCCGGGACGAACAGGAGGGTGCGACAGAGATCCACGTGGCACTCCATGCGGCGTGAGGGTGGGCGCGGGGCCAGTATCACGCCGCGTTGCAGATCGAGCAACGCGCGATGAGCCGGAGGAAGGCACAGGGGGCCGTGGCTGCGCCTTCGTCAAGCGAAGATGGGATGGGCGGGGCGGGGTAGCGAAAGGATGAAAATGAGGGTCGCCACGGATGCGGCCGTTTGATGAGGTGCCGATAGTATGGTTGCAGGCGTCCCGCGCGGCGGCCCGCACCTCTTCATTCCCGGTGTCGATGAGGACAGGGCCCGCCGCGGAGGCGGCATCCTCTTGACAGACTCCAGTGCATGAGGTACGAAGGGATCGCAGATTCATCAATCCGCACCCAGGCGCTCATTCTCCCGGCGCCGAACGACTTCCCTTGAACCCGGCAGATTTCGGCGCGCCGAGACCCTCCGTGGCCCTGCTTGATCAGGCGGAGCCGTCCCCACAGGGAGCCACCCACGCGCGAGCGTAGATTGGGCATTACGCCCGCAGAGGTCCACCATGGCTGTACGAGAACGACGCCGATCGGCCGGCCGCGGCATGCGCGACCAGCGCAAGCAGCAGCAACCGCAACAAGACCTGCCGGACGACGCCGAAGAAGCGGCCAATTCGGGCGAGCAAGGCCTCGATACCGGGGGCATCCTCGAGATCGTCGATGACGGGTACGGGTTCCTGCGCGGCGAATCGCTGCTGCCGGGCCGGAACGACGTGTACGTCAGCCAATCGCAGATACGGCGGTTCGGCCTGCGGACGGGCGACTACGTGCGCGGGCAGGTGCGAGCGCCGAAGGAGAGCGAGAAGTACTACGGCCTTCTCCGGGTCGATGACGTCAACGGCCTGGACCCGGAAGCAGCAAAGGCCCGCCCCTACTTCGAGAACCTCACCGCCATCTTCCCCAACGAACTCATCGACCTGGAAACACCGACCTCCGACCTCTCAGGCCGCCTGATCAACCTGATTGCGCCCATCGGACGCGGGCAGCGCGGCCTTATCGTCTCGCCCCCGAAAGCGGGCAAGACGTTCCTGCTGAAGGCGATCGCCGCGGGCGTGGCCGCCAACTATCCGGACATCCACCTGATGGTCGCGCTCATCGGCGAGCGGCCGGAAGAAGTCACGGACATGAAGCGCTCGGTGAAGGGCGAGGTGGTGGCGTCAACGTTCGACGAGCCGGTTGAGGACCACACGCGCGTGGCGGAGATGGCACTGGAGCGCGCGAAACGGTTGGTCGAGGGCGGCAAGGACGTCGTGATCCTGCTGGACTCCATCACCCGGCTCACCCGCGCATACAACCTGGCGATGCCGCCCAGCGGCCGAACCCTCACCGGGGGCATGGACCCCGTCGCGCTGTATCCGCCGAAGCGCTTCTTCGGCGCGGCACGTAACTGCGAGGAAGGCGGGAGCCTGACCGTGATCGCGACGTGCCTGGTTGACACGGGCAGCCGCATGGACGACGTGGTGTTCGAGGAGTTCAAGGGCACCGGCAACCAGGAGCTTCGGCTGGACCGCCGCCTGTCAGAGCGCCGGACGTTCCCCGCCATCGACATCAACGCCTCGAGCACGCGGCGCGAGGAGCTGTTGATGGACGAGGCGACGCTGCGCCAGGTGTGGCTGATGCGCCGGATGACGTCGATGCTCGCAGCCAACGCGCCTAACGCATCGGAGGCGACGGAGCGGCTACTGGAGCGGCTCGCACGCACCTCCACCAACGAGGAATTCCTCTCTACGCTGAGCAAGGCGGACATGTAGCCGCCGCTCCCCGCAACGTGTGCCAACTGTGCGCCCTCCCTACACTTCCGCAGGAGGTAGCTGGTGGGCGTCCTCAATGGGAATAGGGTCGTCGACTTCGGGCACTACATCGCCGGGCCGATGCTGGGCATGCTGCTGGCGGACCAGGGCGCGGACGTGGTCAAGATCGATCCGCCATCCGGTCCGCCTTTCGACACACCCGCCAACGCCACGTGGAACCGCGGCAAGCGCGCCGTCGCGCTCGACCTCAAGAACCCTGCTGACCTCGCGCGGGCGCATGAACTCATCGCATCGGCCGATGTGCTGATCGAAAACTTCCGGCCGGGCGTGATGGAACGGCTGGAGCTGGGGCCTAGTGACCTTCTGCAGCGGCATCCAGCGCTCATCTACTGCTCGCTTCCGGGATTTGCTCCGGACGACCCGCGATCATCGATGCCCGCGTGGGAGGGGGTCGTCGCTGCGGCGACGGCCACCTACCGGAGGTCGATCCTCGACGAGCGCGGCGGGCCGCCCGTGCACACGTCGGAGCCGATCGCGTCCGCATACGCGGCGTTCGTAGCGGCGGGGGCGATCGGGGCGGCGCTTTATGCTCGAGAGCGTGACGGCCGCGGCCAACATGTGCAGGTGCCGCTGTTCGACGCGATGTACCAGGCGATCGGCTTCGTGGGGCTGCGCATCGAGCGCTCGGGGACGGGCGTGCACGCGGTGCCCGCGTGGGACGGGCAGTACCGCTGCGGAGACGGACGGTGGCTGCACATCGTGGGGACGACGCAGGACCGCGGTGAGCGGTTCGTCGACGCGCTGGGTCTCCCGGCGTGGCGAGACGAAGGGCTAGTGGACCAGGAGCGGCTGATCCGGGACCCGGACCTGAACCGGGAGCTGACGCGCCGGCTGACCGAGCTGTTCGCGACGCGGACGGCGCTGGATTGGGAGGAGCTCCTTGCCGGCATCAACGTGCCGGCGGCGATGTGCCGGTCGTCGGCGGAGTGGCTACGCCATCCGCACGCGAAGGTCGCGGGCCTGATTGTGGACGCGGCAGATAGCGATAGTCGCGCGAGCAAACAGCCCGGGGCTGCGGTGACCATGTCCTCCTCCGGCGAAGCGGCGCGTGTCCGGGAGACACCAAAACCGGTGGGCGCAGCCGATGCGCGACTCCCGCTCGAGGGCGTGCGGGTGCTGGATCTGTGCATCGTGCTGGCGGGGCCCGTGTGCGCGCGGACGCTGGCGGAGTACGGCGCGGACGTCATCAAGATCGACAATCCACGGCGCGAGCGGAACATGTACCACCTGGACATCAACCGGGGGAAACGCAGCATTCTCCTCGATGTGCGCACGCCGGAAGGCCTGGAGGTGCTCTGGCAGCTGGTGGACACGGCTGATGTCATCGTGCAGAACTTTCGTCGCGGCGTCGTCGAGCGGCTGGGCATCGACTACGAATCAGTGCGGAAGCGCAAGCCGGACATCGTGTACGGCTCGATCAGCGCGTACGGATCGGCGGGGCCGTGGGCGGACCGCGGCGGCTACGAGGAGACGGTGCAGGCGCTGACGGGCATGCAGGTGCGGTTCGGAGGGGACGAGCACCCGGCGCTGCTGCCGTACGCCGTGAACGACTACGGCACCGGGCTGCTGGCGGCGTACGGACTGGCGTTGGCGCTGTGGCACCGGCAGCGGACGGGCGAAGGCCAGCACGTCGAGGCGGCGCTGGCGCGGACAGCGGGGGTGATCCAGTCGCTGCACCTTCAGGACTACGACGGCAAGATGTGGGACGAGCCCCAGGGCCAGGAGTCGCGCGGATGGCATCCGTACCAGCGGCTGTACCACGCGAGCGACGGTTGGTTGTTCCTGGGGGGCGGCGCCGACACGCCGGTGCGGCTGGCACGCATACCAGGTCTGGAAGGCGCTGAGCGGGCCGGCGCAGACGAGATCGAGCGGATGCTGGAAGCGCGGCTTCCCGAGCGGCCGGTGGAGCTGTGGGTGGAAGCGTTCCGCGCCGCGGGGTTCGGCGCGCACCGCGCGAACCGGGTCTCGCAGGCGATGTCCGACCCGATCGCCGAGGCGCACGGGCTCAGCATTAGACGAGAGCACGACGGGTATGGTCCGGTGCTACACAACGGGCCCGGGCGGTGGCTGCCGGAAACGCCGCCGGTGGTTGGCCGGCCGACGCCTGTGCCCGGCGCAGATGCGGCGTCGATACTGCGGGACATCGGGCGGGAGTCCGACCTGGAGGCGCTGGTGGCGGCGGGAGCCGTGCGGCTGGCTGCTGCGGGAGACGACGGCATCTGACAACCGGTCAGCGAAGCGCCTATCATGCCCGCATGACGGTGGCGCAAACGCAGCAGCAGACGGGGCTGGAGGATCTGCCGGCGCGGGTGGCGAAGATCCCGCGCAGCATCTGGCGGCGGCAGACGTCGTTCGAGGCGCTGCCCGGTGGGATCCGGCTGGCCGTGCTCACGTCGCCGTTCATCGTGCGGTGGGCGACGTGGCTGATCGCGCTGCTGGTGGTGGCGCTGGCAGATCTCCCGGACGAGAACATCCGGTTCGAGCCCTACCTGCTGGTTGGAACGTTCATACAGCTGGTGCTGCTGACGACGTATGTGCCGGTGATCCGGCCGTACGTGCTGCCGCGGCTGCGGCGATTCACCGATACGCCGGAGCAGTACGACGTCCTCGTCGTGGGGCTCATCGATCTGGCCTTCGCGATGGCGGCGGTGTACCTGAGCGGCGGCTGGCGCAGCCCGTACTTCCACTTCGCGCTGACAGCGCTGCTGATCCCGACGTTCTTCCTGAGCTTCCGCGGCGTGATGGCGCTGAGCGTGGCCTACATCTTCCTGTACCTGTTCGGGCTGGCGGCGACGGGCGAGGGGCTGGGAGGGTCGTGGACGGACCGCAACCTGAACAGCTTCATCGGGGCGATGGTGACGCCGCTGTTGGTGGCGCTGGTACCCAACTACCTGGGCAACCTGCTGCGCGAGTTGGAGGAGGCGCGCCGAGATGCTGTCGAGGCGCTGGGCGACAGCGATCTCCTGTTCCGGGTAGCGCGGGCCTTTCTCGAGGGCGGCCGGGTGATCGACACCACGATGCCAAACGTCACGGGGGCGATCCTCGACTCGGGCCGGTTCGACCGCGTCGCGCTGCTCGTGCCGGACGATCTGCACGCAGGGGCGGAGACGCACGCGTTCGGCATGGCGCTGCGAGATCTTCCGGAGCCGCCGGAACTGGCGGAGATCTTCGCCGGGGACGCGGCGCGTACGGTCGCAGTCGCGACGCTGCCCGCTCCGTTTCGCCGCCCGTTCGAGAGTTGCGGGTGGGTTGGGCTGGTGCCGCTGCGGACGGCGGGCGCGGTGGAAGGCTGGTTGCTGGCAGGAGCGCGCGAACGGCCGGAGGCGATCCTGCACGAGGTGCGGCTGCTGGACGCGATCGCGGGGCAGGTATCGCTGGGCATCCGGAACATCCGGCTGACGGAAGAAGTGGGAAGGCTGGCGGCGGAGGGCGAGCGCATCCGCATGGCGCGGGAGATCCACGACGGCATCGCGCAGATGGTGTACATGCTCTCGCTGAGCCTGGAGACGGCGATCGACCGCGTGGGGAGCGACCCGGACGAGCAGCGGCAGCGGTTGAAGGACCTGACGGCGCTGGCGAAGAACGCACTCTGGGAAGTGCGCCAGTACATCTTCGACCTGAGACCGCTGCTGAGCGGAGAGGAGGGGCTGGCCGGCGCGGTGCAGGGTCAGGTGAAGGAGTTCCAGGCGGTAGCGGACCTTCCGGTGGAGCTGCGGGTGACGGGCGAGCCACACCGGGTGCCGCTGGCGACAAGCGCGGCCCTGTACCGCATCGTGCAGGAGGGGCTGGGGAACATCTTCCGGCACGCGCGCGCGTCGAAGGTGGACATCGGGCTGACGTTCAACGACGGCACGGTCTCGCTCTCGATCGCGGACGACGGTATCGGCATCACCGAGCAGGATCCGGGCGGGCGGGTGGGGTACGGTATGGGCAATCTGCGCCGGCGTGTCGAAGATCTGCAGGGGACCGTGGACGTACACAGCGAGCCGGGCTCCGGCACACGCATCGACGTGACCGTACCTGTGGGAGGTGACGAGTGAAGACGCGCCTGATGATCGTGGATGACCACGAGGTGGTGCGAATGGGGCTGCGCGCGGCGCTGGAGGTGGAGCCCGACTTCAACGTTGTGGCGGAGGCGGGGAACGGCAAGGACGCGATCGAGAAGGCGCGGGCGCACCAGCCCGACATCGTGCTGATGGACGTGCGGATGGACGGCATGGATGGCATCGAGGCGTGCCGGGAGATCCGAAGCGAGTACCCGGATACGAAGGTTCTGATGCTGACGTCGTTCGCGGAGGAGGAGACCGTCGTGGCGGCGGTGCTGGCGGGTGCGGCTGGCTACGTCTTGAAGAATGTCGCTCGGTCGCGGCTGCTGGAGGCGTTGCGTTCAGTCGCGCGCGGCGAGTCGCTGCTGGACTCGAAGGTCACGAAAGGCGTGCTGGAGAAGCTGGTGGCCGCGAAGGACAAGTCGGCGCAGGACGACGACCTGACGCCGCGCGAGAGAGAGGTGCTGATCCTTATTGCGGAGGGTGCGACGAACAAGGAGATCGCGCAGAAGCTGGTAGTCAGCGAAAACACGGCGCGGAACCACGTGAGCCACATCCTGGGCAAGCTGGGGTTCAACCGGCGTAGCGAAGCGGCGGCGTATGCCGTGAAGAAGGGGCTGGTGAAGGAGTAGGGCGGCTACGACCCGAACGGCGCCGGCGGATCGAGCGGGGGCTGCGCGGGGATCGGCGCCTGGCACGAACTCCCGTCGCGGCCGAAGACCTTCTGGATGTCCTTGATGTCGATGTCCAGGTCGTGCAGCTCCGGCTCCAGGTCGAGCCACTTTGAGTACAACAGCCCCCCGAAGAACGCCCCGTACCGCGCCGCGATCATCTGCGCGTCCGTGACGTCCACATCGCAGTCGAGATCGAGGTCGCCCTCCAGGATCCGCACCGTCACGGCGAGGTCCCCGCAGGTCGGCGTGAGGCCCCCGCTCACGCTCCCCGACACCGGGTGCCCGAAGACGTCCACCAGCTCGCAGCCGTTGTCCTTCACCACCGTGAGGACGCCGTTGTTGTTCCCGGGGAAGAGCTCGTTCGAGAGATCCACATGGGGCACCAGCTTCAGGCTCGCGAGGTCGAAGTCCCCTGTGGGGCCCGGCGCCTGGCCGTTGGTGACGCAGCCGAAGTGCACCAGATTCTCGAGGATGATGCTCATCGCGCAGGAGCCGGTGGGGCTCGGCGCTACGTCGCAGTCCGGGTTCGCCGACGAGGCCAGCTCCTCCACCGGCCCGCGGGAGCTCCCGGCGCCGCCCGGCCCGAAGACCAGGTCGCAGGGGTTCACGGAGGCGATCACGAAGTGGTCGTACTCCACCGTGAACTCGTACGCCCCCAGCCCCAGCTCAAGCGGCCCCGGCACCGGGCACTGGCTGTCGTCGGGCGTGTTGGGATCCCCGTCCGGCCCGAAGTTCGTGCAGATCTGGGCGTCGGTGGCGTCCGGCACGCCGTCGGCGTCGTAGTCGCTCTTCACGTTCTCCGCCCGCTCGACCACCCGGAGCGATCCCTCGCCCGCTCCCGCGCATGGCGCCGGCGCCTCGCACAGCCAGAGGTTCGCCTTCGGCACGGACGCGTCGGCGTTGGCGGCGTTGCCCTCAGGCACCTTGTGCACGCTCGGCGGTGGGTCGATGAGGGTGATGGTGGCGGGGAGGCACGTCGCAGGGGCGTTAATGGCGGGCGCACAGCTCGCGATTTCCACGGCGAAATCTTCGAATATGTTGACGTCTTTGAAGGTCAGTTCGACCGACCCTGGTTGGGCACCCGCCTGCGCTAAATAGTGGACGCGCGCCAGGGACACTGCCTGCCCCGCGCCAAGCACGGGCCCGAAACCCGCACCGCTAAAGCACGAGATGCGGGACAGATTTGCGCCTGGTCCGGCGTCTCCAGAGTCGGCCTCCATTGGGTTACACGACAAGACAGAGGAAAATACTGCCTCGTTCAGGTCAGGATTTGAGTTCACCCCCGAGGGTAGCGATGGAGCAAGCAGACGCGACGTGTCCGGCATGAGCAAGGAGAAATTGAAACAGCAGAGCCTAGAACCTATCGGCCGGTTGTTAATGAAGACAACGTCCACGTCGAGCAGTCCCGCGCCCGTGGTGTAGACGCACTGGTCCTGTATCCCCGTGGCGTGCGGATCACAATCAACAGCGAGATAAGGTCCTGCCGGGGTAGCGTTCAGCTCAAGAGATGAAACGGGCAACGCGGGTGTCGGAACGACGGTGGTCGGCGTTGGCACTGCGGGCGTTGATGTGAACGTCGGAGTCGAACCGGGTGGCGGCTCGAAGAACGCTATTGCGGCATCCAGACAAGTTCCTGGGATGACCACGAGCGGGCAACTCATGAGCTCGCTCGCGCTCTCGTCGTAGACATTCACATCAGTCAAGTCGACTACGGTGGTACCCGGGCTGGCACCTGGTGGAATAGCGTAAGTGAGTGTGGCGACGTGGACTACGA
>JACRBR010000196.1 GCA_016213125.1 Chloroflexota bacterium
TGCCCAGCGACGCCACCAGTTCCTTGAACTTGAACTCCTGCAGCGGCTGGAACGTCGAGAAGTGCGCGCGCGAAACGTGCTCCGGGTGCTTCTCCGCGACCTCCTCGATGTCGATGCCGCCCATGTCGCTGAAGATCGCCACCGGCAGCTTCGCGTTGCCGTCGTAGATGATCCCGGCGTAGTACTCCTTCTTCACCGGCTGCTTGCTCTCGACCAGCACGCAGCGCGGCGCCTGGTCGTTGATCACCAGCTTCAGGATGTGCTCCGCCTGCGTCCGTGCCTCGTCCGCGCTCGTCGGGAACGTAATACCGCCCGCCTTCATGCGCCCGCCCGTCAGCACCTGCGACTTCAGCACCGCCTCGCCGCCCCGGTCCTGGCCGGCGATCTCGCCGAAGATGCGCACGGCCTCGTCCGCGGTCGTCGCCGCCCCACCCTTCGACGTGGGCACGCCGTTCTTCCGCAGCAGCGCCTTCGCCTCGAACTCGTAGAACCTCATGCCTCGTCCGATTCAGCCGACAGTTGCCGGGCTCCAGTGCCCGTCATCGGGCAGCTACAATGCGTGGTCTGCACCGAGATTCTATTCTACGAACGACTTAGGGGCAGCCGATGGGAACGGACTACTGGAATCTGCTGGCGGACGTCAACTGCCCTTACGGCCACCCAGTCGCGGGTTACCTCCAGACGAGCTTCCTCGGCGAGGAGGGAAGCTGCATCGGTCACCATCGGCTCGGCGAAGTGGTCCCGGATCTAAGACGGGTCAGCGTGATCCTGGAGGGCGACAACGACTATTTCCTCGGCGACTGCCGAGAGTGCAAACGGACGTATCGGTTTGGCGCTGAGATCGCTCTCGGAAAGGTCCTTCGGGTCTGGCCGCTACCGCTATCCGACGCGCAGTCATCGTCCTGACGGCGACGCTCCTGTCAGCCTCAGCGTCCCACTTCCGACATCCGACATCCGACCTCCCGCCTCCCGCCTCCCGCCTCCGCTTCTAACGTCTCTCACGCCACTCGCCCCATCACCTCCAGGATGTCGTACCCCGACACCGCCTTCGACTTCGCTGCCATATCCCGCAGCCACGACTCCTCCAGCGTGCCCGCCTGCACCGCCTTCGCCAGGTCCATCAGCATCGCCTTCGTCGTCGCCTCGTCGTAGAACTCGCCCGTCTCCGGGTCCGCGATCGAGCCGCCCCCGAGCTTGTGGTAGACCTCGAGCGATCGCTTCGTCTTCGCGATCTGCTCCGCGTCCGGCGTGAACACGGCGTTGCAGATCTCCGCCTGCTGCGGGTGGATCACCCACGTGCCGTCCATGCCCAGGTCGCGCGACCCCTCGCTCTTCTCCCGAAGCTGCTGCTGGATCACGGCCTTCTCCTCGTCCGGTGTGTCCGGACGGATGAGCCGCAGGAACGCGTTGTCGATGACATGCAGCCCCGCCGCCTTCGCGGCGACCGCCGTCGCCTGCTTCGCGTAGTGGAAGTTGCGGTTCTGGTTGTCGATCATCTCCCGCACCCCCATCGACGCGCTGAAGTCGGCGATGCCGAAGATCAGCCCCGCCATCCGCGTCGACGCCGTCGCGATCTTGTACGCATTCACGATGGCCAGCGGCGTCTCGATCAGCGCCTCGATCTGGACGTGCGTTGTCCAGCCGCCCTGCTCCTCCAGCGCGTCCAGCAGCCGCGACAGGTGCACGATGTCCTCGGGCGTCTCCGTCTTCGGCAGGATGATGCCGTGAAACTTGTCCGGCGCGCCGAGCATGATCGCCTGCACGTCGCCCAGGAAGTACTTCGACTTGATGTTGTTCGGCCGGATCGCGATCACCTTCTTGCCGAAGTCGATCGTGTTCAGCGCCTCCACCAGCGTCCCACGGCTCTTCTCGCCCTTGAACTCGTACGGACACGCGTCCTCGAAGTCCGGCATCACGTGGTCCGTCGGCGCCTGTGCCGCCTTCTCGTTCATCTTGATGGTGTGCGCCGGATACGTCAGCTCCGTCCGCGGGATCACGAACCGCCCCTGCTTCTGCATTACGTACATGCCATCTCCCGATGTAGGGACGAAGCTTTAGCTCCGTCCCAGCACTGCTCGAGACGGAGCTAGAGCTTCGTCCCTACGTTCATCGTCATCCCGCACAGAGGGCACGGGCGATCACCTTCAACTCCAGCGTCACCTTCACCCCCTCGAAGATCGGCAGCACCTGCGCATCGGCGACGTACCTGCTGATCCGGTCTTCTTCGGCGTAGCCCCAGCCGCCGTGCAGCAGTTGCGCCTCCTGCGAAGCCCACACCGCGACATCCGACGCGAACAGCTTCGCCATCGCCGGCAGCAGGGGCGCCTTCCCGGTGGGGTCCATCTGGCGCGCGACGTCGTAGGTGAGCTGCCGCGCCGCGGCGATGCGCGTCGCAATCTGCCCGATCTTGTATTGCGTGAGCTGGAACTCGCTGATCGGCTTGCCGAACTGCACGCGCTGCGTCGTGTACTGGCAGGCCTTCTCGAGCGACGCCTGCGCCACGCCGAGCGCGCGCCCGCCCGTCTGCAGGCGCCCGGCCTGCATCCCGCCGAGCGTGAGCGTGGAGCCCCGCCCCAGGCCGTCCTCCTCGCCGATGAGGTTTTCGGCCGGAACGAAGTAGTTCTCGAAGTTGAGCATGTAGGAGTGCATGCCCCGGTATCCGGGCGTGGGAATCGCTTCGCCCGTAATGACGCCTCCGCCCGGCTGACGGAACTCGAACTTGTGCTCGAACGAGCGCTCCTTGGGCACGATGAGAAGCGACAGCCCGCGATGCCCCGGCTCCGCACCCGTGCGCGCCAGCAATGCGAGCACGTCGGCGCGCCCGGCAAACGTCGCCCAGGCTTTGGCGCCGTTGACCTTGAAGCCGGGACCTTCAGGCCCCTCCGCCGGCGTCGCCTTGCACTGGACCGCCGCCGTCTCCGACCCGATGTCCGGCTCGGTGATCGCGATGCCGACGAGCAGCTCACCCGAGGCGAGCTTCGGCAGCCATTCCTTCTTTTGGCGCTCCGTGCCGCCCACGAGCAGCGCGCGAGACAGGATCTCGCACCGCGTCAGCAGGCTCCCTGCGATGAGCGACGCCGCCGACAGCTCCTCGGTCAGCACCACCATCGTCAGGTAGCCCATCTCGTTGCCGCCGTACTCGGACGGGATCGAACTGCCGAAGAAACCGAGCTCTGCATACTGCTTGATCAGGGACTCCGGGATCAGCAGGTCCTCGCGGTGGATGCGGTCGGCCAGCGGCATGCCGCCGTCGTCCTTCAACACCTCCGCCTTCGCGAACTGCCGCGCGAAGGCCCGCGTCTGTGCAGCATCATCGTTGTCGAGGTCGACGTTGTTGGCGCCGAGCCCGGCGATCACCTGCGCGCCGATCTCGCGCAGCCGCGCATCATCCACGCCCTGCCGGATGTACGTGCGCACTTCGTCCGTGACCGGCGTCACGTCCGCAAAGTCGGTGTTGTGGATGTTGGTGAGCGCGATCATCTTCGCGACCACCTCGGCGGCGTAGGCAAGCGCCTGGCTCTCCGACAGTGGGTCCGCGCGCCCGGCGCCCGCCAGCCGCTCGCAGTACGACACCAGCGACCGCACAGCGCGAGCCTCCGTCGCGATGTAGGCGAGGCGTTCGCACAGCACCTGGTGGTCGTCGATCTTCGAGCCCTGCGCCGTCAGTTCGGCCGCCCGTGCGACCGCCGCCGCCGCCAGCGCCTCAGCCTCAGCCGCGAGCCGGTGCGCCCCCAGCAGCGCCGGCGTCGTTGTCGGTGATGTCATGCAGGTCTTCTCCGTAGGGGACGCAGCTTCAGCTCCGTCCCGTCACTCCCACACGAATATCGGCCCGCGGTTTTCCGCGCGCGCCCGGCCATTCTAAGCCGACCCGGGCTTATGTTCACGCCGCCGGTTGATCTGCCGAGAGGGGCTGCCATCCGCCCGCGTGACGTCTTTGCGTCAGCGGCCGCCCGGCCCCAAGCCGGACCCCCATCTGTGTCCTCTGTGTCCTCTGTGGATCGGTGCCCCTACACCGCCCGCCGCAGCAGCCGGATTCCCGGGCACTTGTACGCCGACGCAAACGCCTCGTCCTCCGCCTCCCACACCACCGAGAACCCCGCCTTCTCGTACGCCGCCTGCGCCCGGTCGTTCCCCATCAGCACCCCGACGTCCGCCGTCGTCGCCCCCCGCTCTCGCCCGCGCTCGACGATGGCCGCCAATAGCCGGTCGATCAGCCCCTGCCGCCGGAAGTCCGGGTGCGTGGCCACGTGCTCGACCACCCAGTTCGCCGGATCGTGCGGCGGATTCACGTTCGCGATCGACCCCGCGCGCATCCATCCCGCCGCGAACTCCGCTTCGCTGCGGCCGAGCTTGCGGTCCACCTCCTGCATCGCCTCAATCAGCGTGTGCGTCCCGTTCTCCGATTCGACGTACCCGCTCAGCGCCGCCGCCGGCTTCCCGTCGACCTCCGCCACCAGATACAACGAGTAGTGCGTGAAGTGCAGGCGCTCCGTCGTGCACAGCGCCTCCAGGTACCGCAGCGTCTCCGCCTCCGGCCAGCCCGTCACCAGGTCCCACATCCCCACGTCCAGGTGCGACCGCGCCGCCGTCAACATCGTCCACGCGATGAACCCCGCATGCTCCCGCCGCGCCTCCACGATCCGCACCTGCGTCTCCGTCGTCATCATGAGTCTCCTTCGTTCAGCGTGGATCACAGGCGCCCCCGCCTGTGCCTGCTACGGCCGGCCTCCCTGCGCGTGGCACGGCCGTCCCCGGCTGTGCACTCCTCGAGCA
>JACRBR010000197.1 GCA_016213125.1 Chloroflexota bacterium
ACGCGTACGACGACCTCACCGACGACTACTACGGCTCGGCCGCGAAGGTCTTGGCGAATCTGCAGCGCGACTTCGAGCTGCGGGAGGCGTTCACGTTCTGCACGGCCGCCTCGGAGGGGGCCACGGCGGAGGGCGAAAGCTGCGCGGGCCATGTGACGCTGTACGAGTTGGGGGCGCGGAAGGCTGAGACTCCGGCGGGCGCGATCACTCCTTGATGGCGCGCAGGACGACGTAGACCTCTTCGACCCCCACCAGCGGTCCCCAGAAGCGCTCGCACGCGTACTGCCAGCCGCGGCCCCGGTTCGCCAGCGCGTGGAACATCGGGTTCGCTCCCCGTCGCAGCACCCGGAACATGTGCGGCTCCGGAGGGGGCAGGTCCTCGCGCGCCAGCAGCTCCGGCGGCAGCGGCACCGGCGCGCCCTTCCCCGAAAAGCACAGGCGCGCGTGCTCGATGCGGAAGCGCGCGGGCGAGTAGTACGAGAAAGCGACGCCATCGAAGTACGTGTCGTCGAAGTAGGCGAAGGTTGCGATCGAGAGGCCCCGCTTGTGCGTGGGGTCCTTCCACGTCGTGTACGGCGAGGCGGCGTGCGGGCCCTTGATGTGCGCGACGCCGCCGTGCCGCAGCACCCGCCAGATCTCGCCGGCGGCGGCGAGCAAGTCGTCGACGTGTTCCAGCACGTGGTAGGCGTGCAGCACATCGACGCTCCCGTCCCGCAATGGCAGCCCGCGCTCGAGGTCGCCGATGAGATCGACGCCGGGGATCCGCGCGGTGTCGATGCCGATGGCGCCGGGCATCTTGCGGCTGCCGCAGCCGACGTCAACGGCGACCAGGTCACGGCCGTCGATGCGTGAAGTGGGGGCGGGCGGGTGGTTGGGTGCCGGGCGGGCGCGTCGGATCATCTCGTTTAGCCCTTGATGGCCCGCAGCGTCAGCACCACCTCTTCAATGCCGACGAGCGGACCCCAGAAGCGCTCGCAGGCGTACTGGTAGTCGCGGCCCTTGTTGGCCATGACGTCGAAGACGGTGTTCAGCAGGCGCCGCGGCAGCCGGTACGAGGGCGCGTGCGCCTGGCGGTCCGTCAGCGTGAAGTTCAGCTTCGCCTTCTCGATGCGGAAGCGCGCGGGCGAGTAGTACGAGAAGGCGGCGCCGTCGAAGTACGTGTCGTCGAAGTACGCGAAAGCGGCGATGGACAGCCCGCGCTTGTGCGTGGGGTCCTTCCACGTCGTGAAGGTGGAGCAGGAGTGCGGCGCCTTGATCCAGGCGCGAGCGCCCGGCTTCAGCACCCGCCAGATCTCCCCGACG
Organism: Chloroflexota bacterium; assembly: GCA_016213125.1. GTDB lineage: Bacteria > Chloroflexota > Dehalococcoidia > DSTF01 > JACRBR01 > JACRBR01. The sequence continues at coordinate 1,303 of JACRBR010000197.1, forward strand.
GCGGCAAGGAAGTCGTCGAGGTGCTCCAGCACGTGGTAGGCGTAGATGCCGTCCAGGCTGTTGTCGCGAAACGGCAGGCCCCGCGACATATCGGCCACGACGTCGACGCCGGGCACGGCGACGATGTCCATGCCCACGGCGCCCCGCATCTTGCGGCTGCCACACCCCAGGTCCACAACGTAGGTCACAAACACCCCGCCCGGGCACGCCGGATCGCATGCCTCTACACTTCAACGCTCCCCGCAGCGCCGTATTATACGGCGAGCCCGTCAAGGTGAGGGATACGCGCGGGATCGTTGCTGATAAGATCAACGCATGATCGTGGTGACGGGACCGGGTCGCGGGGGCACATCGTTCATTGCCTCCCTATATCGTGAATTGGGATTCGATCCCGGCGGCGAGTGGTTCGATGACGCGAACAGCGGTTATGAAGACAACGACATCGTGCGCGCGAATGGTGCGATCATCCGCGAGCTTCGAGTCTCGGTGTTGGCCAGCCGCGCGGCTGGGGACAAGATCCGGCGCGAGCATGCCCGGGAGCTGGGCGACACACCCCCTCCGCGGCTGAGAACAGCGATCGGGAACGCCCTGCGCGTCGCGGCGCTTCGGATCCTCGATCGTCCCACGCAGGAGTTGGACCTCATTCCGTGGGACCGGGTTGACGCGGTCGTGGATAGGCACGCGGCGCGTCTGCTGGAACTCGGCGCGAGCCACCCGGTCGTGAAGGATCCGCGGTTCTGCTGGACGCTCGGGATCTGGGCGGCGGCGGGCGTCTCCGTGGAGCACGTGCTGCTGTGCGTCCGCAACCTCGACGCGATGGTTGCCAGCCGCGTGCGAGCACGTCAAGTCGCATTCAAGAGTATCGGCGTTGCCAAGAACTCCTTCGTGTACGGCATGGGGCTGTGCCTCGCGAGCCTGCACGACTACCGGATTCCCTACGATATCGTGCAGTTTCCCGACTTCCTGGAGCGTCCGGACACCCTGTACGAACACATGCGCTTCCCACGCCCGGTTGACCGGCAGGAATTCCTGGCGGCGGTGGCGCGCCTTCGCCGGGAGGATCTTGTGCACGATCGGCGCTGACGCAAACCGCCGCCGCGAGCGCAGCAACCACCACGTCGTCGGCTCGCAGGCGCGTCGCCGTCGTAGCTCTGGCTTACTCGGCGCTTGGGAGGGGCTCGGCTGTGGGAATCGGTTGGGCGCTTGGCCCCGGCCGGGCGCTACCGTACGGGAAGAAGCGCTTGAGCTTCAGCGCCTGGCTCTCGATAAGGTGCCAGCTCCCCCACGCCGCCGTGACGGCGATCGCACTCGCGCCGATCGTGAACAGCAGGCGCGCGGGCGTGTCGAAGCCCGCGACCGTCCGGATCTCGATGCGTCGATCCAGCTCATAGAAGATCTGGTAGTGAAACACGTACAGCGCGTAACTGTATCGCCCGAAGAACGCCAATGTCCGGTGTCCACAGGCTCGTGCCAACACCGAACCCGGCGCCGCCGTTACGTTCGCCGTCACGAATGCCGCGCACAAGACCCCCGCCGCGCTGTACCCCACAACCTGTGTCCAGCGGTCGAACGTCAGCAGACCGTGGTATCGCGCCGCCAGCACGACGAGAACTCCCGCCGAAACAGCCACCGCCGGAAAGATCCACGCCCGCAGCCGGGACAGCGCTGCCTCGTCCCGTGCCAGCACGGCGATCGCCGCGCCGATCGCCAGCGCGTCCATCCGAGCCGGCATCAGGATGTAGGGCGCGAACCCGTTGTTCAGCCGCGGGTCCACCCCGCTGAGCATCGCAAGCCGCAGGAGCGGCGCCGCGAGGATACAGAACCCACACGCCGCGAGCAGCCCTCTCCGCGGTAGAGCAAGCACCACCAGCGGCCACACCAGGTAGAACTGCTCCTCCACCATCAGCGACCAGAGGTGCCCGCTCGCGAACGAACCCCAGTCTGTCAGCGGGTACAGCGCGATCTTGGTCGAGAACAAGAACGACCAGTACCACCATTGATGTTCACGTAGCTGTGCGAGATCGGCGTTGTCGCGCAGTCCGGGCCACAGCGGCAACAGGTACATCAGGAAGAACATGAAGCCGTAGTAGACCGGGATGATCCGCAGCACCCGCCGCGCGTAGAACGGCGTGAAGTATCGTCCACCCTTAGCGTCCAGCAAGATGCGTGTGATGAGGAACCCCGAAAGCACGAAGAATAGCTCGACGCCTTCCCATCCCACCTGGGTGGCTCGCGAAACGAAAGAATCAAGCGCATTGGACCGCCCGGCGTTCGTGAGATAGAAGCCGTGCGATAGCAGCACCATCAAGATCGCGATACCACGCACCCCATCCAGCGCCGGTATCCTCACGTGCGAGTCCGCGATCGCTGTCGCCTGCTCACTCATGACGGAGCCCCCGTCCCCGCCTCGCGCTTGCGGTACATCCCGAACGCGTTGTTCGGCTGGAAGAGGCCCGAATCGCAAACAAGCTCGTCCAGGAAAAGCAGCTCTCGCAGATACTCCTTCTGGAAGTGAAGGGGGGTCGTGCGAATGCGCAGGAACGGTAGGTGGCGCCGAAGGCGCTGCTCGATTCGTTGCGCGACTGACGGGCGGGGTAGTGTGCCGTCCCAATCCGCCGGCCGCGCGTGCAAGATCAGGTTGACAATCGCAGCGCACGTCCGCACATCGACCGCATCCAGCACCGAAGCCATGGCGCCCAGGATGTCGCCGGAGCGGATGCCGCAGAACGGACTGAACAACGAACGATCCTCGTTTCGCCACACCAGGCCGGCATCGGGCAGGCGGCGGCGCGCCCGGTCGCGGCGGTGCAGAAGCTCGAACAGGCGCTTCTTCTCGTCGGCGAATCGGAACATGGACTCGCCCGTGAAGTCCTGGAGGAAGAAGAGGCCGCCGTCGGTCAGTGTGCCGTTGATCTGGCCTGCCACGTGCTCGAGGTTAATCACGTGATGGAGGGTGCTGGACGAGACGACGAGATCGTACGTGTTCGCCGGTAGCTCGACGAAGTTCAGGTCAGCCGTCATGGTGGCAACGCGACCGGGGAATCTTGCGCCGAGCGCGCGCTGCCAGCGGGCGAGGCTTTCGTCGGCGATATCGCAGAACGTGAGGTGCAGCCCCGGGTTGGTGCGCAGGATGCGGGCGTCCTGTCCCATGCCGCTGGTGCCCAGGACGAGGCCCCGCCGGAAGGGGCCATGGCGGGAGATGGTTGCGTACCAGGGCGTGCGTTCGTCGCCCGTGAACCGGCCATTGGTGTAGCGATCGATCGGACTGTCGACATCGCCGGCTTCCAGCACCTCGACGCCGAAACCGTCGTGGGCGCTCTGCCAGAACTCGGCCTCCTGGCGCGCCAGCCGCTCGTAATCCGCGTCGCCGCGGGTCACGTGCCGCAGTTCGAATGGAGGCTCAATGTGGGTCACGGCGTGGGCATGGTCGCAGGTTCGGGGACGGCCGCAGGGGCAGCACCTGCGGTCTCGTGCGCCGGGCGGCCCTGGTAGGGAAAGAACGCCTTGAGTCGAAGCAGCGGCTGTTCAATGAGCTGCCAGCTCAGCCAGGCGATAGCCATGGTCGTAGCGGTGGCCGTGGCCGAAAAGATGATATTCAGCGGGATCTGCGAACCAAAGAGCGTTGGTGTCATGTCATGAAGCAGGAACTGGCGAGCCAGCACAACTGCCGTGAGCAGGTGGACGACGTACATGGCGTAGGAGTACTTGCCGAAAGTGCGGAGGACCGGCAGCGTCAGCAAGCGGTGGAGCTGCGACCCGGCCCGCGCCTGAAGCGCGGCGGTGAGGAGCGATGCGTACAACAAGGCAAGGCATGTGTAACCGAGGCGTCGCACGTTGTTGTCCAGTGTGTCGAGCCCGTCGTGCATGATGAACGTCCCGAGCAAGTACGCGGCCGACAACGTAGCCACCGGGATGACGAGGCGAGAGAGCAAGGGCAACTCGGTCCCGCGCGCGGCGAGGGCGATGAGGGCGCCGAGCGCGAGCGCGTCCATGCGTGCCGGCATGAGGACGCCGGGTGCGTTCAGCCCGAAGGTCCCGGCGCCGTAACCTTCGGTCAGGACGAAGCGTATAGCCAGCGCGCCGAAGACCATGGCGCCGCAGGCCCACATGAGCTGGCGCCGGCTTAGCAGGAACACGACGACCGGCCAGACGAGGTAGAACTGCTCCTCTACGGCGAGCGACCAGAAGTGCGCGTGAACGAGCGGGAGGCGGGCATCGAACGGCTTCACGGCGCTGCCGATGTTGGAAGCGTAGAGCCACATCCAGGCCTGGATGGCCCGCAGCTCGGGCACATCGGCGGCTACGTTGATCTCGTGAATGAACGGCACGACCAGCAGGACGAAGAGGAGGAACAGATAGTACACCGGCGCCAATCGGAGGAAGCGGCGCGCGTAGAAGCTGCGGAAGAAGCTGTTCGACGATTTCGCGTCGTACAGGATGCCCGTAATGAGGAAGCCGGACAGCACGAAGAACAGATCGACGCCCGACCATCCGACACCGGTGATGCGCTTGGCCCAGCCATCGATGCCCGTCTCCGGACGACGCCCGCTCAGCCCGAACACAAGGCCCCAAAAGTGGAACTCCATCACCATCAGAATGGCGAGGCCGCGGATGCCGTCCAGCGCCGGAAGGCGGCTCTCACTGCGCGCCGCAGTCGTGGTCGGTGAGCCCATTCCCCTACTGTTCTCCTTCGCCGGCGGTTTCGGCCAGCACCCGCGCGGGCACGCCCCCCACCGACGCGCCCGCCGGCACGTCCGACACCACCACGGCCCCCGCCGCGATGCGCGCGCCGTCCCCGACCCGAACCGGGCCCAGGATGGACGCGCCGGTGCCCACGAACACGCCGTCGCCGATCGTCGGTCCCATGAAGTTCCCCTGTTTCAGCCCGATGCTCACCCACGGCGCGATATACGCCCGCCTCCCGATGACGGTGATGCCACCGATTATGGCGTTGCCATGCGGGATGTACACGCCTTCACCCATCCTCACCTGGTCGCCGATGCGCAGGTTGAACAGCACCGAGCAGGCGCGGTCCAGCAGGCGCGGCAGCAGCGGTACGTGCGCCCGGCCCAGCGACGTGCGCAGCCGGTACAGCACCACGCCCGCGTACTCGTCGCCTTCCCACATCAGGCGGATGATTGTGAGCAGCATGCCCCATCGCGATGAGGGCACGCGTTCGGCGCGATGCCGAGTGGCCTGGCGCGTGTCTTCTCCCACCGCGCGGAATAATCCGGGCCGCCGGCGCATGTTCTCCTCCAGCATCGCACGGATTGTCTTCGGTGTCGGCTCAGTTGCAGGGTTTGCGCTCATGCCACCTCAGCCGTCCGGCCGCTCGCTGCCCGCGATGCCCAGCATCTCCGCCGAAACCACGCCCGCCTTCATCGCCTCCTGCGCCAGGTGTCCAGCGAGCGCGCGCTGGAACGCGCGCTCCATCGCCGGGGATTCCCGCCGAAGCGCGTTCATGTAGTCCTGCACCACCTCGATGGGCGCGCCCTCACGCTTGATGCGCCCCTTCTCGAGCGATATCGCGCGGTCCGCAAAGTCGATCAGCGTATCGACGTTATGGGTGACGATGATGATCGTAGTGTTGCGCGCCCGCAGCGTGCGGAAGTGCTCGAAGCACTTCTCCTGGAAGTCCGCGTCGCCCACGGCGAGCACCTCATCGACGAGCAGGATGTCCGGCTTCACGTGAATCGCGACGGAGAAGCCCAGCCGCAGGTACATGCCGCTGGAGTACGTCCGCATCGGCTGGTCGATGAACGGACCAAGCTCGGAGAATTCGATGATGCTCGGCAGCGCCGCCTTGGCTTCGTCCTTCGACATGCCCATGAAGAGCGCGTTCACGTACGCGTTCTCGCGGCCTGACGCATTGGGGTGGAAGCCGGCGCCCAGCTCCAGCAAGGCGCCATAGCGGCCGTTGATCTCCACCGTCCCCAGCGTCGGCGGCGAGATCCCGGCGAGGATCCGCAGCAGCGTGCTCTTGCCGGAGCCGTTGTGGCCGATGATGCCCAGGATCTCGCCATGCTTCACATTCAGCGAGATGTCACGCAGCGCCCAGAAGGGCTCCTTGGCCGTGAGCTGAGAGATGAGTGATTTCGGACGCGCGATCACATCCTTCAGCCGCCAGGGACGTTGCGGGTCCAGGAGATACCGCTTCGAGACGTCCCCCAACTGGACCGCGTATGGTGACGCGCCGTTAGAGAGCATCGGCCATGTTCTTCCCGATGATCCGCAAGGCGAACCATCCCGCCGCAACCGCGACGACGCTGAAGACGACCGTGGGCCACAGGTCGAGGCCAGGCATGTCGCCAAAGAGGAACATCTCGCGCCACTCCTCGATGAGCGGCGTCAGCGGGTTCAGCAGCAGCACCTGACGATAGCCGTCCGGAACGCGTTCGAGCGGGTAGAAGATCGGCGTGAGGTAGAACAGCAGCAGCAGGACAGAGTCCAACCCCGGGCCGATATCGCGAAAGTACACGTTCAGCGACGCGACCAGCACACCCAGGCCGCACAGGAGCGCCAGCTCCAGGGCCAGCAGCGGCAGGACGCCGGCGAGCCACGTCCAGTCGGGGTTGATGCCGGTGATGAACAGCAGCAGCACGAGGACCGGGAGGGTGATGACGAACTCGAACGTCGAGCCCAGCACGACCGAGAGCGGCAGGATAATGCGCGGGAACTGCACCTTCTTGACAAGCCCGCTGTTCGCTACGAAGCAGTTCGTCGCGCTGTGCAGGCCGTTCTGGAACCAGAACCATGGGAAGAGCGCGGACAGCAGGAACGCCGCGTGGTTCTCGATGTCTATCTTCAGGACGCGTCCCAGGGCGAAGTACATCACCAGCCCCAGCGTCAGGGGCCGGGCAATCCACCAGAAATAGCTGAGAAACGTGCCGTGATACTTGACGCGCAGATCGCGCAGCGTGACCGCCAGGAGCAGATCCCAGAATGAGGATGCGGGCGCGGCCGATGCGGCAAAGCGGCCCGGCATGGCGGTCGTGGTTGCCACGTGCGCTGAACCTTCTTCTCGTTGGCCGTGCGGGCGGCGGGGTCCCGTTGGCCGGCGTTCTCCCGGATTTCCGGGCAGGCGCGACCCGGCGACAGCTTCGAGTGCCCAAGATGATAACACGGCCGGCTTGACGCACATTACATGCCAGAGGACGCGGCGTTGACATGCGGCGAAAGGCGCATCCACGATAGCCCGGGCGGCGACATCGCACCGGAGACGCCGGCCGGGGGTGGAGTCGGCCCAGCTAGCTCCGTCTATACTCGAAGCACCGTCAGCACACCTGAAAGGACAATCGCTTGGCTATCGAGCCCCAGATTTCGACGCTGTCCAACGGATTGCGCGTCGTCACCACCGAAGTACCCACGGCGCAGTCCGTGAGCGTGAACCTGTTCGTCGGCATCGGCTCGCGAGGGGAGACGCATCGCACCAACGGCGTCTCGCATTACATGGAGCACATGCTCTTCAAGGGCACCACCCGCCGCCCCGACGCCATCATCATCGCCGAGGCCATCGAGGGCGCAGGTGGCGTGCTGAACGCCTACACGTCCAAGGAACTGACCTGCTACTGGAACCAGGTGCCCTTCGACAAGCTCGAGCCGGCAATGGACGTGCTGGCGGATATGTACGGCGACTCCGTCCTGAGCGCGGACGAGATCGACCGCGAACGCACCGTCGTACAGCAGGAGATCCGGCGCGCCTTCGACCAGCCGGGGGCCTGGGCCTCCGAGCTCCTGTCGCGCGCGACCTTTGGCGACCAGCCCATCGGCTGGCCCATCGCCGGCACCCTGGAGACGGTCGAGGGGATGCGGCGCGACGACTTCGTGGAACACGTCGCCACCTACTACGTCCCGTCGAACACCGTCCTCAGCGTCGCGGGCAACACCACCCACGGCGAAGTGGTCGCCCTGGCCGGGCGGCTCTTCGGCGGCATGCAGGACCACGCCTTCCCGCCCATCCCGCCAGCCGGCGAGCAGTTCGCGCAAGAACGCGTGGTCGTTGAGAAACGCGAGATCGCGCAGTGCAACATGGGCATCGCGCTGTACGCGCTCCCGCGCCACGACCCCGACCGGTACCCCCTCCAGATCCTGAACACCATCCTCGGCCGCGGCATGAGCTCGCGGCTGTTCAAGGAGGTGCGCGAGCGGCGCGGCCTGGCGTACTCCGTCGGCTCCGGCGTCTCGCGCTACAGCGATACCGGCACCATGAGCGTCAGCGCTGGCGTCACCCTCGAGAATCTCGAGGAAGCCACGAAGGTGATCCGCGACGAGTTGTTCCGCCTCCGCGATGAGCCGGTGGCCAATGAGGAGATGGACAAGGCGCACGACTTCGCCACCGGGAACTTCCGGCTGGGGCTGGAATCCACGATGGCGCTTGGCCAGCGCGCGGGAGAGTCACTGCTGACGATGGGCGAGATCGAGCCCGTCGACAGCGTCGTGGAGTCGCTACGCGCGGTCACCGCCGCCGACGTCAAACGCGTCGCGACGCGGCTGTTTCGCCCCGGCGGCTTCAGCATGGCGGTCGTCGGCCCCGGCGGCGACCCCGCGCGCCTCCAGTCCATCCTCGACGCCGCGTGACGCTACCCGTCGCGCGGGCCTTCGGCTATCCGTAGCACGGTCCTTAGGCTTCCCCGTAGCGCGGGCTTTTCAGCCCGCGCGGGTTCCAGCAGGGAGCTGCTCACCGACTGACGCCAGTAGCGGCTGACAAACTGACCCGCCGACAAGCTGAAAAGCTGACCCGGCTTCCGCCACTCTGACCGCAAGATCCTGATAGATGGCGCATACTCCGAGGGCGTAGGATCTCACCGAGGTGAGAATATGGCAGCAGCAGCCACGATGATGCCCGCAACAAGAAGCCGGACGCTCGACGAGGAGATGTGTTACCAGGCCGTCGTACAAAAACGGCAGGCCTCCGACGCCCTCTTCTTCTCCGCCGTCACCTCGACGAAGATCTACTGCCGTCCCTCCTGCCCCTCACGCACGCCCCTGAGAAAGAACCTGCGCTTCTACGCGACCGCAGCCGAGGCCGAGGCCGCGGGCTTTCGCGCCTGCAAGCGCTGCCGGCCGCGCGACCCCATGCGCACCGATGCGGCGCTCGTGAAGGCGATCTGCCGCTCTCTCGACGCCCGTGAGACCGCGCCCACACTGCCCGAGTTGTCGCGAGAGTTCGGTGTCAGCCAGTTCCACCTCCAGCGGACCTTCAAGAAGGTCACGGGCCTGTCCCCCCGCCAGTACGCGGAGTCGCGCCGCACGGAGCGGCTGAAGGCGACGTTACGTGCCGGCAACGGCGTCACACCGGCGGTGTTCGCCGCGGGGTACGGCTCCAGCAGCCGCGCGTACGAGACCGCCTCTGCGCGGCTGGGGATGACGCCCGGACGCTACGGCAAGGGCGGCGCCGGCATGCGGATCGCCTACACGATCACCACCTGCACGTACGGCCGCCTCCTCGTCGCCGCCACCGAACGCGGCATCTCCGCCGTGAGCTTCGGCGACAGCGATCGCCCCATGGAGGAGGCCCTGCGCGCCGAGTACCCTGCGGCCGAGATCGCCCGCGACGACGCCCTCATGCGGCGCTGGGTTGATGGCGTGCTGAGAAAGGTTGAGGGGCAGGTCGATGCGCCGCAACTCCCGCTCGACATCATCGCGACATCCTTCCGTCGCCGGGTCTGGGATGCGCTGCGTGCGATCCCGCGCGGCGAAACGCGCACCTACGCCGAGATCGCGCGCGCGATAGGCTCGCCCAACGCGGCGCGGGCCGTTGGCAACGCCTGCCACGACAATCCCGTGGCCGTGGTCATCCCCTGCCATCGCGTCGTCGCCTCGGACGGCGGCATGGGCGGCTACGCCTACGGCCTCGACCGCAAGAAGAAGCTCCTGGCCCGCGAAGCCGCCCGCCCGAGGGCATAGGATCCGGACGACCGTCCGCGACCTTGCCCGAAACTCCGCCGGCGTCACGTTCGAAGATCGAGGCGAGCAGATGCTAAGAGGAATCGGGGATCCCGTGCGGGTCTTCGCCGTGCGGTTGCGGCAGTGAGTTCGCTATATTGCGGCTGCCGCGCACCGAGCGCGGCATTTCACGCCTGGCCGGCGTAGCTCAGCGGTAGAGCAGCTGTTTCGTAAGTGCGCGGACCTCTGCGTTGTGCTTCCCCAACTGACGCTCTCCCCGAAGCGACCGCAGTTATCTGTTCTGCGGGCTCTCGTCCCCCGAATTTCCCCCGTCACGCCCGTCCTGCCCCGGGCTCCATTCGAAGGCGCTCGCACGGGATGCGCCGATATCCTCCGATTACCAATGCCGCCCTTGACGTCATCGGCCGCTTCGCTGTAATATCGACCGATATGAACGAATACAGTACGGAAGTAGACTCATCCCAGCAGCCATGGGAACGCGCAGCCGGCCGCATCGACACGGTGCGCCAGCTCCTTCGCGAGCTTCACGCTGCTAAGGCGGATTTGGGCGTCCTGCTCCCCAGTCTTGTTGATCAAGACGCAGAAGCGTCCTCCCGTTGGGAAGAGCTACAACCCAAGCTTGAGCTCGGCATCGCCGAGGTTGAGGGTGCGGTGCGCCTGGCCGATGAAGAGCTACGTGCGCTGGCGCAACGCGACCCGCATTCAACCCTCGCGGTCGACATGATGCGCTTTCTGATGCAACGGTCTCGTCGGAGTATCACGGACCTTCAGGCGACCTGGGATGGAATAGACGAACTGCTTACCGACTACGTCGTGCAAGCCGAACTGCGGAAGCCCACGCCTGCAACCGATTCGTGGGCTCAATGGGGCCCGGATGCGGACCTCGCACGCGAGCAAGCCGCAGTCGTGCTGAAGGAAAGCCGTCCCCGCCGACCCGATGACTACATCCTGCGCTTTAAATACGAACGGGCTCTCACGCAACAACAGATCGCGGAGCGCCTCAATCTCTCGCAGTCCACCGTTGCCATTCGGCTCGGTCGCGTCGAAAGCCACCTTGCCGAACACGTCGGCATCAGGAAGGTCACTCTAACCATGGAAGCGGCCGGTTTCACCGTTACGCCCCAATCGCCGGCTGACTACAAGCTGCACCTCAGCTGCGAACGGGGCGACGAAAGCGTCGCGATCTACGTCGCTCCCTCCGCGGAGCTGAGTTCATCATCTCGCGGTCGAACCTCAACTCGAACTGGCCGGACGCCGGTCCACCCAGGTTCGCTGACGGAGTACGACAAGCTCCGGCGCTTCGAACAGATGATCAAACGGGAAGCGGCACGAATGGTGCCCCTCGTTGCGATCTACTTCCGCAAAGACGGTGCCGTGGGCTACTTCACTACCCCCCCAGTTGTCCGAGCAGTAGAAGCCAAGAGCGAGTTGGGTATCGATGGCATATCGCGAGACGAGCTCGAGGCGTTTTGGCAGCCGGAGGCCGCCTTGGAGGCAGCCGCAGCCGCCGCGAGCCAGAAGGGAGGTCGAACGATGCAGAGAAAGAAGTAGGGTCGGGCAAGCCCGACCCCGACGCGGCCGCCGAATCAACTCGGGGAAGCAATGCCGGCAAAGCTCCACTTCCCTAAATAACGGAGGCGCCCCCCATTCTACCCGAGCAGCGAATCTGTGCGAAAGGGTGGGCGTCTCCCTAAGAACGGAGATTAGCTCTTGGTATCCGCCGACAACCACACGAAACAA
>JACRBR010000016.1 GCA_016213125.1 Chloroflexota bacterium
GCCGCGATCCAGGCCCTGGTCGATTCGCAGCTTGCCACGCGCCGTGGCTACATGGTGGAGCCGCTCCGCCTCGACGGCGAAACCGCTATCGATACCGCCGACCTCGACGCTCACCGCGAGCATTCGTTCGCAAAGCTAGACGCCATGCAGCGCTACGCCGAGTCTCGAACCTGTCTGCGGGCGCGCATCCTGGATTACTTCGGCGATGAAACGCACCAGCCGGCCTGCGGCAACTGTGGCCCCTGTGTCGCCGGCCCGGCGCTCGCGGAATCCGTGCCTTCGGAGGCGGAAGGCCGCATCTTCCAGGACCTGCGCGCGGTACGGAAGCGGCTTGCTGATGAGGCCAGCGTGCCCCCATTCGTCATCTTTAGCGACGCGACTCTCCGCGAGATGGCCCGGCTCACGCCACGCAACCGGTCTGAGATGCTGAATGTCCTGGGGGTCGGGCAGACCAAGTTCGAACGCTACGGGGCAGCCTTCCTCGCCGTCACCAGGCCTGCTGCCCCGCAGGACGTGCCTGCGCCCGCCGGCAGCAGGCCAACACGCGCACCCCGGGTGGAGAGGCCGCGTTCTCCCAACGGCAAAGGGCTGACGCCGTCGCTAAGCGAGACGCTGGCGCTCTTTCGCGGAGGCAGCGGCGTCGAAGAAATCGCCCGCCAGCGGTCGATGTCGCGCCAGACGATCGCGACGCACCTCGCCGAGCTGATCGACCGGGACGCGATTGGCGACGTGTCGCGGCTCGTGGACGGGCACGTCCTCGCGGCGGTCCGGAAGGCGGCGGGCGAGGGACGAATTGGGCAGCTGGCGCCGCTGAAGGACAAGCTCGCCGACAGCGTTAGCTACGAGCAGTTGCATTTCGCCCGCGCATTCCTCAACCGCGCAGCCCGCGGGTAGCAGATCGATCCGGGTCGAAACAGAGCCGGGAGCGATCAATTGACCGCCGTGGCACTAGGAATCGCGTGGCTTGGTCGCGTCGGGCTCTGATCGGTTCTTCGCCAGGGCGCGCTCCGCGTACGGTCGCAGCATCTCCATGGGACTGAGCGGCGTCCCCAGCGAGGCACACACGCCCCGCAGTAGCCCGACCACGCGCCCCAGCAGCACGAGGTCGCCCGGGATCGCCTCAACCGGGTTGCTTCGCAGCGCCCCGTTGCGGTCCAGGCGCGTGATGCCCGCGGGCCGGGCGTCGAAGAACAACTGCACCAGCGGCAAGATCTCGCCCGCGTCGGCGCTCTTTGTCTTCACCCCAAGCTCGCGAAACGCCTCGACCATGCCGGCGGCGTTGCGTTCCGCCACTGCCACCACAAGGCGCGCAAAGCCCAGCCGGGCCGCGTTAGGCAGGTCTTTCGTCAGCCCGAAATCGAGCAGTCCGATCCGCCCGCCCGGCAGTGCGAGGATGTTGCCCGGGTGAGGGTCCGCCTGGAACAGACCGTCCACCATGATCTGGTGGCCATAGGCGCCTGCGAGCATCTGCGCTAGCTTGTTGGCGTCGGCGCCCAGTTCGTGATGCCGCGCGGCGTCCAGCAGCCGGGCGCCGTCCAGGTACTCGGTCACCAGGACCTTCCGGGAGACGTGGCTGTCGATCACCGCGGGCACCACGATCCCGGGGATCTCCGCCAGGTTCGCGCCAACCCTGCGCGTCATCTCGGCCTCCCGCACAAAATCCACCTCGAGCGGCACCTGGGTGGCGATCTCGTTCACGATCGCGCGGTAGTCGAAATTCGGCTCTCGCCGCGCCACGATACCGACGATCATCTTCAGGTTGCGGATATCCAGGCGGACCAGCCCGGCGACCTCCGGGTACTGCACTTTGACGACCACTTCGCGCCCGTCCCGCAGCGTCGCGCGATGGACCTGGGCCAGCGATGCCGCCCCCAGTGGCCGGTCATCGAAGCTGCCGAACAGTTCGCTGATTGGCCGGCCGAGTTCCGTCTCAATCGTGTGGCGGATCGTGCCTACCGGGCGCGGCGGCACCGAGTCCTGCAGACGCGACAACGAACGCGTGTACTGGACGGGGACGATGTCCGACCGCGTGCCGATGAACTGGCCGGTCTTCACGTACAGCCCCTTCAGGTCGACCGCGAGGCGGTAGAGCGACTCGGCGAACTGCTCGTGCCGCGCGTCCCAGGCGATGGAGGCCTCCGCTTCGGGCAGGCTCCTCACCTTGCGCGCCGTGAGCTTGTAACCGATGTAGATGCGGGCCCCTGTACGCGCCACGCGGGCGGAGCGGCGCAGGCGCCGGACGTTTTCCAACATGCTCTGAGGATAACCGGCGCATCCGGCAAGGCGCAGTCAGGGCCGCCGGGCTAGAATCGCAAAACACCCAGGAGGCGATGCCCGTGACTCCCGAACAGCGTGATGCTTTTCTCCGCGAACCGCGCACCGCGGTGCTTTCGACGCTACGGGCCAATGGGTCAATCCACTCGGTGCCGGTCTGGTTCCGCTGGGACGGCAGCGCGTTGCGCATCATCACCGACCGAGGGTCGGCGAAACACCGCAACGCGGTCGGCAGCGGCCGGGCCTCGCTCTGCGTCGACGAACGCGTTGGCCATTTCCGCTACGTGACGGCGGAAGGGCCAGTGCGTGTGGAAGATATCGTTACGCGGGACGAGCGCCTCGCGCTGCACACGCTCTACCGCGGGCCCGAAGCGGCCGAAAAGATCGTCGCCCAGGGCGGCCACGAAAAGATGGTGCTCCTGGTGCTGATGCCAGAGAGGTGGCTCCCCTCCCGCTAGCCCGGCCCTACTTGCGCTGGATCAGCCCGCGCCGCCCGGCCTCTTCGATGATCTGGACGACGTTCGTCGCCGCGCCTTTGCGGATACTGTCCGTCACGGTCCATAGCGTGATAGCGCCTGGCAGGCTGCAGTCGCCACGGATGCGCCCGACGAGCGTGGCATCCGTGCCGGCGGCGTCCATCGGCGTCGGGTACTGCTCGGTCGCCGGGTCATCGACGACCTTCACGCCGGGCCCCGCGGCGATCAGCTTCCGGGCATCGGCCGCGTCGATCGGGCGTTCGAACTCGGCCCAGACGGTCATCGCATGGCCGAAGAAGGTCGGGATGCGCACGCACGTAGCGCTAATCGCCACCGACGGCGCATGCAGGATCTTGCGCGTCTCGTTCGCCATCTTGATCTCTTCTTTCGTGTAGCCGCCCTCCGAGAACACGTCGATCTGGGGTACGGCGTTGAAAGCGATCTCCCGCTTCTGTGTGCCAGAAGGCTCGTGGCGCCCTTCCAGCGCCGCCCGCGACTCGGCCGCAAGGCCTGCCACCGCCGCCGCCCCGGCTCCCGCCACCGCCTGGTACGTGCTGACGAGCACACGCTTCAGCGGGTTGACGCGGTGGATCGGGTTCAGGGCGAGGACCATCGGAGTCGTCGTACAGTTCGGCTGGCTGACGATCCCCTGGTGCCACTCCAGGTCATCCGCGTTGATCTCCGGAATGACCAGCGGGACC
>JACRBR010000207.1 GCA_016213125.1 Chloroflexota bacterium
CCTTGGCCACCATCACCGGATCGACCACCAGGTTCTCGACGCCGTGCTCCCGCATCTTGCCGGCGACGGTCCGGATGACGCCGGCGTTCGCGAGCATGCCCGTCTTCACCGCGTCGGTGCCGATGTCCTCGATCACGGCGTCGATCTGCTTCGCGACGAGCGCCTCCGGCATCGCCAGCCAGTCCGCAACCTCGCGTGTGTTCTGTGCCGTCACCGCCGTGATGGCCGACGTCCCGTACACGCCGTAGGCGGCGAAGGTCTTGAGGTCGGCCTGGATCCCGGCGCCGCCGCCGGAGTCGCTGCCGGCGATGGTCATCGCTCGCGGGGCCGTTGTCCGATCGTCTTCCATGAGGTCCCCTGTCAGAGCGCGAGGCGAGAGCCTGCTCGCGCTGTTGCTCGCGGGGGCAATGCCCTGGTGGCCGAGGGGGATCGTGGTTCGTTCCCTCCCTGCGCCGGCATTACCCGGTTCAGGTTCAGCGGTCGGCCGCCGCGGCGACCCTCTCAGCCGGCCATCGCCAGCTCCCGCGGAACGTCTGCGGATTCAGCCTACGGTGGATTCGATGAGGCAGTCAAGCGGACCCGTCGGCGGCGCTGCTATGATGCGGACATGGACTGGCGCGGCCACATTACGTCGAACCCGAAGGTCCTGGGAGGCAAACCGGCCGTTAAGGGCACGCGCCTCGCGGTCGACTTCGTGCTGGGATTGTTCGCAGCGGGTTGGACGATGGAACAGGTTCTGGAGAATTATCCGACGTTGTCGCGGGAATCTGTGCAGGCGGTCTTTTCGTACGCCGCCGAGACGCTGCATGACGACCAGCGCTACCCGCTGCCCGCGACGTCGTCCTGATCGATGCACTTCCTCGCGGATGAGAACTTCCCGCTGACTAGCGCCCGTCGATTGGCCACCGCCGGTCATGATGTAGACAGGGTGGTTGGCACCGTTCCGTCGGTCGAGGACGAAGAAGTGCTGCTGCGCGCGGTGGCCGAGCAGCGCATCCTCCTGACGTTCGACAGCGACTTTGGAGCCTTGATCTACCGCGACAGGATGCGCTGTCCCCCCGGCGTCGTCTACTTTCGCTTACCAGCAGCGACCCCCGAGCAGCCAGCGAACATCACCCTGTCCGTGATCGATCGCGGCGATCTGACGCTAGGAGGGCATGTTCACGGTGGTCGACCTCGACGCCATTCGTCAGCGGCCTCTACCGTGAAACGGCCTGCCTTTACCTCGACGTGAGCAGCACGCCGCCGTCCACCGGGAGCACCACGCCCGTCACATACCGCGCCTCGCCTGACGCCAGGTACAGCGACGCGTACGCGATGTCCCACGCCGTGCCCTCGAGGCCGAGCGGCGATGCCCTGCGGCGCGCCTCTCGCAGCTCGTCGGTCATCCCTGCCACCTGCACCATCGGCGTGAACACCGGCCCGGGCTCGATGCAGTTCACGCGGATGCGGTCGCGGGCATGGTCCGCCGCCAGCCCGCGGGTGAGCGCCTCGACCGCGCCCTTCGAGGTCGCGTAGGCGGTCAGCCCGCGCGGCAGCCACGCCGCGATCGACGAGATGTTCACGATGGCGCCGCCGTTCGCCTTCATGGCCGGGATCGCGGCCTTCGCCGCCAGCATCATGCCGGTGACGTTGACCCGCATCATCCGCTCCCACACGGCGTCGTCCATGTCGAGGATCGTGCCCGCTCTCGCGCCGATGCCGACGTTGTTTTGCAGGATGTCCAGCTTTCCCCACCGCCCGACCGCCTCCTCGACCATCGCGCGGCACTGCGCCGCATCCGTGACGTCGGCCTGGAACACGGCGCCGGTGTCCTGCAAACCCTCGGCCTGGAGTTGATGCGCGGTCTCCTCGGCGCGTTCGGCGACGCGGTCCACCAGCAGCACCTTCGCGCCTTCACGTGCGAACAGGATCGCCGCCGCGCGCCCGTTGCCGATGCCCTCGGTCTGCGAGCCCGCGCCCGTGACGATCGCCACCTTGCCGTCCAGTCTTCCCATAGCAAACCTCGGTGTCCTCTGTGCCTCGGTGGTGAATCCCTAATCCGTCGCCAGCTCGTCCCGCACGATGCGGCGCTCTTCCTCCGTCAGCTCCGCCTTCGCCAGCAGGTCCGGCCGCCGCCGCGCCGTCCGAATCAGGCTCTGCCGCCGCCGCCACTTCGCGATCTCCGCGTGGTGGCCCGAGAGCAGGATCTCCGGGATCGGCAGATCGCGGTAAATGGCGGGTCGGGTGTACTGCGGGTACTCCAGCAGGCCCTGGGCGTGCGACTCCTCCTCCAGCGACAGCTCCGATCCCAGCACGCCCGGCTGGTGCCGCGCCACCGCGTCCACCACCACGATCGCCGCGGGCTCCCCGCCGGATAGTACGTAGTCGCCGATGCTGATCTCGTCGTCACAGAGGTGCTCGCGCACACGCTCGTCGACGCCCTCGTAGTGCCCGCAGATCAGGATGAGTCGGGGCGCCGCCGCCAGCTCGGCGACCACGTCGTGGTTCAGGAGCCGTCCCTGCGGCGTCAGGAGCACCACACGCCCGCGCGGCTCCGCCATCGCCTGCACCGCATCGACGCAGTCGAACAGCGGCTCCGGCTTCATCACCATGCCCGGCCCGCCGCCGTAAGCGTAGTCGTCCACGACGTGATGCTTGTCGTCGGTGTAGTCGCGCGGGTTGTGCACGGCGATCTCCAGCACGCCCGCTTCGCGGGCGCGGGCGATGATGCTGGCGTCGAACGGCCCGGAGAACATCTCCGGGAAGAGGCTGACGATGTCGATCCTCATGTCCGCGCCTGCTCTTGCGCCACGAACTCCCGCAGCGCCTGTTCGGTCGTGGCGAATGCCAGGTCGTCCCACGGGATATCGTCGATGGCGTACCACTGCACCGCCATCGACTCGAAGTCCCCCACGAAGGCGTCGTCGGAGTCGCTGGTTCCCCGGTAGACGACCAGCACGATGCCGACGTCCTTGCGCACGTAGATGCCGTGCAGGCCCGTGAGCGTCACGTCGAGCCCGACTTCCTCCTTCGTTTCCCGCGTGGCGCCGTCAGCGGGCGCCTCGCCGAACTCCAGGAAGCCGCCGGGGAAGGTCCAGAAGCCGCGGCGCGGCTCGATCGCCCGCTGCTGCAACAGCACGCGGCCTCGGCGCTCGACGATGACGGCGACGACAACGCGTGGGTTGAGATAGTGGACGAAGCCGCAGCCCTCGCACTTGAGGCGGGTCTGCCCCTCCTTCTCGACGTAACGTTCGACGAGGTAGTGTCCGCAGACCTGGCAGAAGCGCGGGGTAGGGAGGCGTTCTGGCATCGCGTTGACATGATCGCTGGTGGAGGCGCTTATTCGCTACCGAATAGCTTGACTGTAAGTCTGACCCCGCCATAAGATCGCACCCATCCGCGCACCGGCGTTGCCTGAGGCGTCGGCGGCGTCTCCCTTCACTACCTGTCTCAAGGAGGAAAACGGTGGCATTCGAGGATAAGTCGTTGACTTGCCGCGACTGCGAGGGCACGTTCGTGTTCACGGCGGGAGAACAGGGCTTCTATCTGGAGAAAGGGCTACTCAACGAACCCCAGCGCTGCCCATCCTGCCGGGCCACGCGGCGCCGGGACCGCACGCCGGCAACCGGCCCGCGCGAAATGACGACGGTGACCTGCGCCGACTGCGGTGGCCAGGCCACCGTGCCGTTCGTGCCGCGCTACGACCGGCCGGTCTATTGCAGCAACTGCTTCGAGACCGCGCGCGCCGTCATCGCAAGCTGAGCCCGCGCGCTCTACAAGTGAATATGAACAACGAATGCCCGCCGTTCGGCGGGCATTCTCCTGTCGCGGTCGGATGTCGTTTTACGGGCTGCCGTCCTCTACGCCCGGCACATGCCCCTCAATCCACTCCTCGCCGCCCTCGAACACTTCCTTCTTCCATACGGGCACGATCTGCTTGATGCGGTCTACGGCGAAGTGGCACGCATCGAACGCCTCCTTGCGATGGCCCGATGACACGGCCACCAGAAGACTCGTCTCGCCGATCTCGAGCCGGCCGGTACGGTGCAGAATACCGACGCCCGTCACCGTGAACTTCGCCCGCACCTCGTCCGCCACCTCGCGCATCTTCTTGATCGCCATCTCGGGATAGGCGTCGTACTCCAGCCAGAGCACTTTGCGGCCGAGGTTCTCGTTGCGCGCCACGCCGTAAAACAGGGCGACAGCCCCGCTCTCATCGCGCCGCACGGCCGCGACGAGCGGTCCCGGGTCCAGGGGCTCAGCCGTAATCTCGAACATCATCCTCCGCTCACCGGGGGTATCAGCGCCACCATGTCGCCTTCCTGCAGCACGTAGTCGCCCGGGACGTACTCCTCACCCACGGCGCACACCAGCGTCGACAGGAACGCCTCCGTCACCGGGTACTCCTCCCCCAGCCGCTCACGCAACTGCCGGACGGTCGCTCCTTCGCGCACGTCCAGGACGATCTCGCGCTTTCCCACCATCTGGTGCAGGCCAGCAAACAGCCGCACGTTCACCTTCATCGCGGAAATTGTACCCGCATGCCGCCCGATGCTCTCGCCACGATCAAGGATCGTCGGAGCGTGGCAGCGTGAACGCCGGTACCCCGGCGCGCGCGCAGGAGATGTCGGCCGTGGCCGGATCCTCCAGGAAGGCCGCGATGATCTGCATCGGGCAGTCCGACTCGCGCTGGAAAAGCAGCCCGTGGCCGAGGCCCTGTACTTCCACGAACACGCTCCCGGCCAGCGTCGAGCCGGCGATTCTTCCCCATTCGGGTGGCGTCGAGGGGTCGAACTCGCCCGCGAGGATCAGAGCCGGTGTATCCCCGGCCACGGCCCGCGTCTCGACATCCGGCCGGGGGGCCGCGCCCCAGCGGGAGCAGAACTCCTTCTCCTCTCGAAGCGTCTCTTCGTCGGTGATGCCGAAGGTCTTCGCTTCGCGCAGTTCAGGCCACAGCTGCGCGCTCGCCGCCAGCACGGCGCCCGCCTCCGCGAACGGCATCTCCTCCGAGCACAACACGGACGTCCGCATCGGGACAGCACCTGTTGGACCCCCTGCGCCGCCATACTGCGCGTCCAGCAGCGGCGTCAGGCCCGCGTACTGCCCGTTCGCGGCGGCATCAATCAGCTGCGGGATCCGCTCCAGGAAGCGAGACGTCGAGATCGACCCGAAGAGGACCGACAGTAGCACCGGGCCATTCACCTCGATCGGGCGCAACGCCCCGGACCGCGCGTCTCGCGCTTCGAGCGTAACCGGTTCCTCGTCCACCTGTTGCACGGCCGCGAGCAGCGTCTCCTCGAGTTGCGGGTACGCCTCCGCGCACGGCGGCTGCGCCTCGCACGCGGCGAACACGCGCTCGAGCGCCTGTTGCTGGTTGAGCGCCGTGCCGGCGTACAGGTCGACCTGCGGCGGGTACGCCGAGTCGAGCACGATGCTCCGGATCCCCGCCGCACCGTCGCGCAGCATCGTGAGCGCCACGCGGGTGCCGTAGGACACGCCGTACACGCTGTAGTCGTCGTACCCCAGCGCCTTCATGACGTCGGCGGCGTCGGCGGCGATGGCGGCGCTGTTGTAGGCGTTGAGCTGCGCGCCGTTCGCGACGATGCGGTCGCGGCAGATGAACAGCGCCTCTTCGGCCTCGCGCTCGTCCTCCTCGCTGGGCGACCCCGTGCCATAGTGACCCGACGCGCTCAATGCGTCGAGCTCGGGGCACGACATGTCGGGCTCCGACAGCCCCGTGCCCCGATAGTCGAAGAAAACGAGGTCGCGCGCCGACTGCAGGGGCGCGGCGAAGTCCGCCGTGAACCAGCCCGGAAAGATGCCCTGAAGCGTGGAGCCTCCCGGCCCGCCGTCCAGCACCAGCAAGGGCGTATCGGGCGCCTGAGCCGTGGATCGAAGAACCGCGAACGCCAGCCGGATACGACGGGAGCTGGAGTCCGACCGACCTTCCGGGACCTCGACGAATCCGCACCGGACGTTCGTCTCGTCCTGGCCGGCGGGCAGGTCGAACGAGCACGGCGCCCCTTCCAGGTTCACCTCGTAGTCGAGCGACGGTGTGGGTGCGGCCGCAATCGTCGGCGCGGCGGTGGGGGCGGGCGCGGCGTCCCTCGCGCACGCGCCGGCCGTCACGGCAACCGCCGCGAGCAGCAAGAATAGCCAGGGGCGGGGCGTCGTCATCGGTTTCGAAGTCTAGCGGCTTGTACCCCCACCCTTCCGGCCCGCGTATACTCGCCGCACCGTGCGAAGCGTCCTCGAGCGTGCCTCGAACGTTGCCCTCGACCTCCTGTTCCCGCCCCAGTGCGCCATCTGCCGCGCCGGGGGCTCGGTGCTGTGCGAGCTGTGCATCGCCATGCTCCCACTTGCGGAGATGCCACGCTGCGACCGCTGTTGGGACGACCTTCGTTCGGGTTCCCGCTGCTCGCACTGCCTTGCCACACCCCACGCGTTCGAGTCGGTCCGCGCTCCCTTCTCTCATGGCGATGCGGCGCGGGACCTCGTGCATCTGCTGAAGTACGAGGGGCTCACCTCGCTCGCCCGGCCGATGGGCAGCCTGATGGCAAGCCTCAGGGCGACGCTCCCTGCGGCCTACCCGATCGACATCGTCGTTCCGGTGCCGTTGCATCGTGGCCGGCAACGCGCGCGCGGCTACAACCAGGCCGCCCTGCTCGCGCGGCAGATCGCGAACGAGGCGGGCCTGCCGTTCGAGGCGCGGGCGGCGCGCCGCGTCCGCGCCACGAAACCGCTCGCCAAGTCGATGGATCGCCGCGAGCGCGCGAGCATCGTCGCCGGGGCCTTTCGCGCCGATCCTGGGCGCGTGGAAGGCCGGGCCGTGCTGCTGGTGGACGACGTCGTCACCACGGGTGCCACGCTGGACGCCTGCTCCCGCGCCCTCCTCGACGCGGGCGCCCTGAGCGTCCGCGCTGTCACCTTCACCCGCGCCTGACCTGGTGGCAGGCGGAACCGCGGTGCCTGCGCTCGACGGTATATTGCCCTGTCCACAGACCTCAGCTGCTTACGGAGGGAGGCGCACATGCTCGGCGAACCGGAGGTCAGGCGCATCGTCGACACGGTGCTGAACGCCAGCCGCGCCGACCAGACGGAGGTCGAGGTCTTCTCGAACAACTCCGCCCTCACCCGCTTCGCTAACCACTCCATCCCCCCGCACGTCGAGCACACCGACGTCGACGTCCGGGTGCGCGCTGTCATCGGCCAGAAGATCGGCATCGCCTCCTCGAACGAGATCTCCCCCGATGCGCTGGCGCGGCTCGCCGCTCGCGCCGTGGAGCTGGCGCAGCACCAGCGGGAGAACGAGGACTTCCGGTCGCTGCCTCGCCCGCAGCCGGTCGGCAAGGTCAACAGCTTCGTGGAAGCCACCGCCCGCTGCGGGCCGGAGGAGCGGGCTGGGGTGGTCGCCCAGATCTGCGATGCGTCCTCGCGCGCGGGACTCACGGCCGCCGGGGCCTTCCACACGACGGCGCAGGAACTGGCGCTTGCCAACTCGCTGGGCATCTTCGCCTACAACACCGAGACGCAAGCCGACATAAACACCGTCGTCATGTCGGAGACCTCGTCCGGTTACGGCGCGCGCGTTAGCAAGGACGTCGGCGATATCGATGGCGACGACGTCGCGCGCGAGGCCGTTGACGCGGCGCTGCAGGGCGTCGAGCCCCGCACGGTCGGGGCGGGCGAGTACGAGGTGATCCTGGCGCCGTACGCCGTCTGCGACATGCTGGACTTCTTCTCGTATCTCTCCTTCGGCGCGCTGGCGTTCATGGAGAAGCGCAGCTTCATGTCCGGCCGCCTCGGCGAGCGCGTGATGGGCGAGAACATCAGCATCTGGGATGACGGACTCGACGAACGAGGGCTGCCCGCGGCGTTCGACTACGAGGGCGTGCCGAAGCAGCGCGTGAACTTCATCGAGGACGGCGTCGCGAAGAACGTCTGCTGGGACACTTACTACGCCACCAAGGCCGGGCCTGACCACTTCTCGACCGGGCACGCGCTTCCCGCCGGCGCGACCATCGGCCCGTTGCCGCTGCATCTATTCATGGCCCCGGGCGACGCCGGCGCCGACGACATGGTGAAGAGCACGAAGCGCGGCATCTGGGTCAGCCGCTTCTGGTACACGCGCACCGTCCACCCCCTCAACGTCGTGACCACCGGCATGACGCGCGACGGCACCTTCATCATCGAAGACGGGAAGATCGCCGGGCCGGTCCGCGACCTGCGCTTTACCCAGGGCTACGTCGAGGCCCTGAACCACATCGACGCCGTTGGCCGCGACCCGATGCTCGTCCTGGGCGACGTGGGCGGCGGGGCCCGCCTGGTCCCCGCGCTGAAGATCGCGAAGTGGAACTTCACCGGCGTCAAAGAAGCCCAGTAGCACCCGCGCTATACGCGGTGTCCGGTGGCGGCGTAGCCCGCCCTCCGCTATCGTTCGCCGTCATACCCAGCCGACGACCGACGACTCCCGACCCGACGACCGGCACCTCCGCATGAAGCTCTTCACTCTCGCCGATGCCGAAGCACTGCTCCCGCAGGTGCGCGACGAGCTGCTCGCGATGCAGGCATGCAAGCGCGAGGTCGACGGACTCCGCGACTACCTGGAGCGCGCCGTCAGCAAGAGCGGCGGCAACGGGCACGTCCGCGACGAGAGCACCCTGACCGAGAAGCGCCGGCGCGCGGAAGCGCTGGTCGAGGAGATCAACCAGCGGCTGCGAAAGCTCAACGACCTCGGCGTCGAGTTGAAGGGCCTGGATGAAGGGCTGATTGACTTCCCCAGTGACCGCGGCGGACGCGTGGTGTACCTGTGCTGGCGCCTCGGCGAGGACCGCATCGCCTGGTGGCACGAAATCGACGTTGGCTTTGCCGCCCGCCAGCCGCTGTAAGCTGCTGCTGCACGCTTGAGGGCGCATGGCCGTCCGTCATCACGCGCCCTTCCGCGCCGGATCTCTATCCGACATAAGCACGCCTCATGCGGCCAACGGATAGAGCGCCTTAGCCTTATGCACGCCTCGAATTGCGATTACATACCGAGTCGGCGAGAATGCCCCTGAATTTGAGCCAGGTTCCCCCATCAAGCCAGGGTGGTGTAATGAAAGCAACCGTCGTTGAAGCGCGCCGCGAGACCGTCTCCCGCTCGGACGCCCCCGCCGCCCGCGTGCTGTGCGAGGCCCTCGAATACGAAACCACCGAGTCGCTCGAGTTCATCGACATCACCGACGACGTCATCTCGGTCGTCGAGGCCGCCGGAATCCAGTTCGGCCAGGTGGCCATCTTCTCCCAGCACACCACGGCGGCCGTCAAGATCAACGAGCATGAGCCCCTCCTCCTCCGGGACCTCGCCCGAACACTCCGCCAGTTCGCCCCCCCGAACGCGTACTACGAGCACAACGACTTCAGCCGCCGCACCGTGAACATGAACCCCGACGAATGTGCCAACGGGCACGCCCACGTTCAGCACCTGTTTCTCAGCTCCAGCGAGACCATCCCCGTCGTCGACGGCCGGATCACCCTCGGCACATGGCAGCGCGTCTTCCTTATTGAGCTGGACCACCCGCGCCGCCGCCGCGTGCTCGTGAACGTCGTCGGAACCGCCTGATACCGGTCTGCATCTGATGCAATCTGACCATCCCGCCGATCGCCGCGGGCTGTATACGATCGCGCACCGCGCCGGCAACAATCTCCACGCTCTCGAGCTTGCCCTCGAATCCGGTGTGGACGCCATCGAGTGCGACTTCTGGCACGATCACGGCCGCCTCACCCTGCGCCACGAGCGCAAACTGCCGGCGGTGCCTCTCTTCTACGACAAGTGGATCCTCCGCTGGTCCATGGGCCACCTGAGCCTGCCGGACCTCCTGCGCGAGATCGACTTCCGCGCCGCGCTGTTTCTCGATATCAAGTCGGCCTCCCCCGCCGCCGCCGCCGCATTCCTCGACCTCTACCGCGACCACGCGTCTATGATGCCCGCCGTCCTCGTCTCCTCGCCGCAGTGGAAACTGCTCGATCGCCTCGCCGCCGCCGATGCCGGCCTGAGGCTCTGCTACTCGATCGGCGCGCGGCGTCAGCTCGATGCGCTGCTCCTCCGCGCCCGGCAGGCGCTCCCTCCCTACGGCACATCGATCCGCCATTCGCTGCTCTCGCGCGATGTGATCGACCAGCTGCACGATGCGCGTCTTATGGTGTACGCCTGGACCGTGAATACACCGCATCGCGCGGAGGAGCTGCGCTCGTGGGGCGTCGATGGCCTCATCTCCGACGACCTGGAAGTGCTGCGGATGTAGGGGACGCCCGCGCTACTTCGGAATGAGATGGACCGCTGTGGCCTTGAACGTCGCGACCACGGACGATCCGGGTTCGATCCCCAGCTCATCCAGCGATCGGCGCGTGATCCGCGCGATCACCGGAAAACCGCAGTCGATCTCCACGCGCGCGTCCGCCCCGGTCCGCAGCACGCGCACGACGCGGCCCAGCAGGCGGTTCCGCACGCTGCTTTCCGCCTCCTGGTCTCCCGGCGCGGCGATGCCGACATCCTCCGGGCGCAGACACACCAGCGCCCGCTGAAACGCGCCCGCGCCGACCGCCTCGATGGTGTGGCCGCGCGCCGCCAGCACAACCAGTTCGCCCTCGCGGGAGATGACCTCGGCCGGCGCCATGGTCTCTATTCCGACGAACGCCGCTACCCGCTCGTCCGCCGGTGCGCCGAAGACGTCCGACGGCTCCCCGGCCTGCAGAACGTGGCCGCCCATCATCACCGCCACGCGATCGCCCAGCCGCGCTGCTTCGTCGTGATCGTGGGTAACCAGTACCGTGGTCGTCTGCGTCTCAGCCAGAACCGCCGCCAGGTCGTCGATGATGGCTGCCCGCGCCGGCGTGTCCAGCGCGGAGAACGGCTCGTCGAGCAGCAGTACCTCGGGCTCCAGCGCGAATGCCCGAGCCAGGCTCACCCGCTGCGCCTCTCCGCCCGAAAGCGTCCGCGACGAGCGCCCTCCCAGCTGCTCGATGCCGAACCGCCGGAGCCAACGCAGCGCCCGCTCCCGCCGCTCAACTCGACCGACGCCTCGCAGCCCCAGCCCTGTTCCGACATTGGCGAGCACCGGCCGGTCGAGCAGGAGCGGCTCCTGGAACACCACGGCCATCCGGCGGCGCAGGGCCAGCTCGTGGCCGCGCACCGGCTGATCCTCGAACCGCACCTCGCCTGACGTCGGCCGTTCCAGCAGCGCCATTTGCAGCACGAGCGTCGTTTTCCCGGCGCCGTTGGGCCCCACGATCGCCAGCACCTCGCCCATGCCCACGGCAAGCTCCGGCACATCGACGATCGTGCGAGCACCACGTCGCACCACAAGGCCGTGTACCGAGAGCTTCCCTGGAAGGTCGTTCAGCGGTTGGTCCATGGTTGGACCAGAGTACCGGCGTCCGCGCCCAGGATCTCCGGCGGCGATGCGACATCGCGCCGGATCCCCAGCTGGATCCAGGTGAACAGCAGGTTCACGGCGACCATCATCGCCAGGAGGATGATGCCGAAGGCCAGCGCCGCCCCGAAGTTGCCCTTGCTCTGTTCCAGCAGCACGGCTCCGGTCAGCACGCGAGTCTGGCCGCTGATGTTGCCACCGACCATAACCGACGCCCCCACCTCCGAGATCGCAGCTCCGAATCCGGCCATGATCGCCGCCAGCAACGGAAGCCGCACCTCCTGCAGCAGCAGCCACAGCATCTGCAGCCTGGATGCGCCCAGCGCATACACCTGCAGACGAAGCTTCGGGTGCAGGGCTGCGAGCGACGCGGCCGTGAATCCCGTGATGATGGGCGTCGCGATGACTGCCTGCGCGATGATCATCGCCCTCGTGCTATAGATCCAGCTCAGCTCGCCCAGCGGACCGCTCCGCCAGAGCAGGATCGCGATCACCAGCCCGACGACCACGGGTGGCAGCCCCATCCCCGTGTTGACCAGCGCCAGGGCGAACATCCTCCCCGGGAACCGCTTGAACGCGATCACCGCGCCCAGCCCCACGCCCACGACCAGCGCGATGAGCGTCGCCGTGCCCGAGACGTAGATCGAGCGGCGCGCGATCTCGTACACGTCGTGCTTGTTGTGCACGAGCAGGTCGATCGCCTCCCGCAGCCCCTCCCAGATCAGCTCCATCGCCGATTACCAATCCCCAATCACCAGCCCCGAATCACCAGCACCTACCCCGCCGGCTCGGGCTTGCCGGCGTCGGGGAAGAACAGCGGCTCGCCGAAATCCGCAACGCCGAACTCTCCGATGATCTGCTGGATATCGGCCCGCGTGATCCACACCGCGAACGCCCGCGCGCCGGCTGCATTCACGTTGGTGTGGACGTCGGGGTTGACCACGATCACGTGATACACGTTCAGCAGCCCCGGATCGCCGTCCAGCAGGATCTCCAGGTCCAGATTCGCCTCCTGCGCCAGGAAGGTGGCACGGTCGCTGATCGTGTAGCCGGCCTTCTGACTGGCGATCTGCAGCGTCGCGCCCATCCCCTGCCCCGTTTCCTCGTACCAGCTCTGGCCCGCGGGATCGATTGTTGTCGCCGTCCACAGCTTCAGCTCCAGGGCATTTGTACCGGAGTCGTCGCCGCGGCTGATGAACTTCGCTTCCGCTCCCGCGATCGCCTTCAGTGCGTCGTCCGCCCGCTCCTGGTCCTTCACCGCCGCGGGGCCATCCGCCGGCCCGACGATGATGAAGTCGTTGTGCATCACCAGCGTGCGCTCGATGCCGTTGCCGTCTTCGACCATCTTCTTCTCGGCCGCCGGCGAGTGGACCAGCACGACATCGGCGTCACCACGCGAGGCCTGCTCGATCGCCGCGCCGGATCCCACCGCCACGGTCTTCACGGTGTATCCGGTCTCGTCCTCGAACATCGGGACCAGCACGTCCAGCAGGCCGCTGTCCTGCGTGCTGGTCGTGGTGGCAAGGATGATGTCGCCGCTGGCCTTCGTCGGCTGTGTCGCCGGCCCGGGCACCCGCGTGGGCGTTTCCGAGCCTCCGGACTCCTGCGTGTTGATGGCCGACTGCGTGAGCTCGGTCGTCGCGTTGACGGTCGGGACGGTCGGTGTCTTGCTGGCGTCGTCCCCATCCCCTCCGCAGGCAAACGCCGCGAAGATCGATACGAACGCGATCGCCGCCAGCAATGACCTTCGGTTCATCATCCGGGTCCCTCCACTCCTAGTCGCTATGCTGGCGCGAGCATAGCGACTCGGGGGAGCTAGATCCACTCCTTGTCAGCGGCCGAACGTCTGCCGGAAGTCCTGCTCCAGGTCCGCCTCCGCCGCCTTGCGAAAGCGGTCGTACTGCTCGACCAGCCGCCTCGCTTCGGGCGTCAGGCGCGAGCCGCCGCCACCGGGACCGCCTGCCGCGCTCTCCAGCAGCTTGACCCCAAGGTTGTGCTCGATCTCCTTCACCTTGCCCCATGCCCGGCGGTAGGAGAGCCCCATCGCCTGGGCGGCGTCGGACAATGACCCCGATTCTTCGATGAGCCGCAGCAGTTGGACGCGGTAATCGCTGAGCACCAGCTTGCCGTCTTGCTCCAGCCAGACCTTCGCACGAGGCTCCATGCCCGCAGAGTACCGGGCCCGTTGCGAGACGGGACAGCCGCCGCTCAGGAGGCGATGCCGGGAGGACTCTCAGCCGTGGCTGCGTGTTCCGCGGCAGGGCGGGGGTGGGGAGCCCGCGAGGCGGCCAGCGGTATCGCGCCGTCCGTCTCTTCCGCCTCGATCACCGGGGCATTGGTGGTGCGCAGGGGCGCCTCGCGGAGGAAGAACGCCAGCACGAACCCCGCCGCCATCAAGACGGTCGCGATGAGGAAGATCTCCGTGATCGACGTGGCGAGCGCCCGCTCCATCGATGCGATCGTGGCTTCGAACAGGCGCGTGGCGTCCGCCCCGAATACTGGGCCGAACCCTTCGTCGCGCACGCGTGCCAGGGCTGCGTCGTCCAGCAGGATCCGCGGGTTCTTCAGCCCCTCCAGCAGCGGCGCGGGCGCCTGCTCCTGCACCTGCGCCGGCAGGCCCGCCGCCAGCTCGTCGTTCAGGCGCCGCGTCAGGAACGAACCCATGATCGCCACGCCGATGGTCCCCCCAACCGAGCGCGCGAACGTGTTGAGCGACGTCGTCACCCCCATCATCGAGTACGGCACCGAGTTCTGGACCGAGAGCACCAGCGGCGTAAACGACGTGCCCAGCCCGAAGCCGAGCACGGCCATCCCCGTCATGCCAACAAACTGGCTGGAATTCACCGTCATCGCGGAGAGGATGTACAGGCCCCCGGTGGCGATCGCGAGCCCGCCCACGCTCATCCACTTGTACTTGCCCGTTCGCGACACAACCTGCCCGCTGATCATGCTCCCGCACACCATCGAGAGCGTCATCGGCATCATCACCAGGCCGGAGTTCGTCGCCGAAAAGCCCAGCACGCCCTGCATGAACAAAGGGATGTACACGCTCCCGGAGAACATCGCGGCGCCGGTCACGAACGTGATCGCCGTCGCGACCGCGAAGATCCCGCTCCGGAAGAGCGAGAACGGGATCACCGGCTCCTCCGCGCGCCGCTCCACCAGCCAGAAGATGCCCGCCATGATGGCGGCGAAGGCGAACGAAAGCACCACCTGCGGCGAACCCCAGGCGTAGTCCGTGCCCGCCCACGAGAACCCCAGCAGCAGCGGAGCGATGGCCAGCGCGAGGGCGACGGCGCCCCAGTAGTCCAGCTTCCGCCCCACGCCAATTTTCGCGTGGGCCGGCAGCACCGTGGCCAGCACGAATAGCGCCAGGGCCCCCAGCGGGATGTTCACGTAGAACACCCAGCGCCAGCTCAGGTTGTCCGTGATGTATCCGCCGACAAGCGGCCCGATGACGCTGGCCAGCCCGAAGACGCCGCTCATGAGCCCGGCGTACTTCCCGCGCTCCGCCGGAGGATACAAATCGCCGATGATGGCGAACGCGTTGGCGAAGATCATCCCGCCGCCCAGCCCCTGGACGCCCCGAAAGAGGATCAGCTGCAGCATTGTCTGCGACATGCCCGAGAGCACGGAGCCGATGAGGAAGACCACGATCCCCACCAGGAAGAAGTTCTTCCGCCCGTAGATGTCCCCCATCTTCCCGACGATCGGAACCGACGTCGTCGAGGCGAGCATGTACGACGTGAACACCCACGCGTACAGCTTCAACCCGGACAACTCCGCGATGATGCGTGGCATCGCCGTCCCCACGATCGTCTGGTCCATCGCGGAGAGGAAGAGCCCCAGCATCACCGCGCCGAGAATCGCCCAGCGCCGTCGGGAGTCGAGATTCTGGAAGGGAGCGTGCGCGATCACGGCGTCACCTCCGCCTCCGCGATCTCCCGCGCGACGGCGGCGGCGGCGCCATTCAGCAGCGTGAGGCCGTGCACCAGCGCCTCGAGATCCTCGTCCGTGAACTGGGAGAGGATGCGGTTCAACAGGGCGACGCCCTCCCGCTCGATCTCCCCGACGATGGCGCTGCCTGCCTCCGTGAGGTGGTGCCGCACGAAGCGCCGGTCGCGCGTGTCCTCTTCGCGCCGCACGAAGTCCTGGCGCACCAGCCGGTCGACGAGGCCCGACGCCGTGGGCGCCGACACGTGTAGCTGACCCGCCAGTCCCGAAAGCGTGGCGCCCGGCTCGACCCGCAGCAGCACCAGCACGCGGACCTGCCCGGTCGTGAGGTCGGCGTCGGCCCACATCCGGATGCGGATCGGATCGACGATGGCGAGCGCTTGCCCGTACAGGTGCATCGCCAGGCGTTCGCGTTCGACGCGGTCCTCGGGCATAGTGGTTCGTCTCCGCCGAATAGTTAGCCTGTGGCTAACAGATTATCGGCTGGAAACGCCGGATTCAAGAGCTTGGCCGAGGCAGGCGCACCTGTTCCTGGTGAGGGGGGTGGGCGGGGGCCGACCTGCTCCGCCAGAGGGGGCGGCGGGGAGCGTCCGTGCTTCAGACGCCACCGCACCTCTGGCAAAGCAGATCAGTGGCGATCATACGCCGGGTCCGAAGGAAAGTGTGTCGTTGTTATGTGTTTCTTTGTTCGCGGCGCGAGCAAACTTCCCGGCCACCCGTGCGAAAAGGAGATTTACGCAGCCATGAGACGGCCCGGCGCGTCGGCAGGGGCAGGCGCCTGTTCCGCTGGTGGGGAGATAGCGGCGTCGTCGCGGGGGGCGAGCGAACGGCTCCAGAACTGGTGCAGCAGGTACGCACCCAGCGCCACGAGCAGGCCGGAGGCGATGATGAGCTGCATGGTGTTCTTCCTTTCGGCGGGGTGAGTGGGAGGCCCCGAACGGCCGAGGCCTCCCACGAAGTACGGTCACGCCTATCAGGAGGCGTGCGCGTGGCGGCCGGGGATTGCCGCCACCCGTCCTACCTACTTCTTCTTCGCGGTCTTGCGGCGGGCGGTCTTCTTCTTCGCCGCCGGCTTTCGGGACTTGGCGGCCGCAGCCTTCTTCGGTGCAGCCTTCTTCTTCGCCGTCTTCTTCTTCGCCGCCGGCTTCTTCTTGGCGGCTGGCTTCTTCTTGGCCGCGGTCTTCTTCTTCGCGGCTGCCTTCTTCACTGCCATACTCTTCCTGCCTCCTGTCTTCCTTGACGTACGCTCCTGGCCGTCAGGAGCATCCACTCGTGCCACCGCAGTTTTCACAGCGATAGCACGTCCCCGACCTGATCATGATCCAGCCGCACTGCGAACATGCGGGCGCGTCCGCATGGCCGTTCGCGCGCGGGGCGTGGTACATCAGCGGCACCGTCTCGGCGCTCGCC
>JACRBR010000203.1 GCA_016213125.1 Chloroflexota bacterium
CGCATCGTGAACGGCGGCATCGAGGCCAGCCCGATCCACCAGGTGCTGGTCGAACAGTCGCTGCTCGGCTGGAAGGAGATCGAGTACGAGGTCATGCGCGACGGTGCAGGCAACGTCATCACCGTCTGCAACATGGAGAACTTCGACGCCATGGGCGTGCACACGGGCGACAGTATCGTCGTCGCGCCGAGCCAGACGCTGCCCGACAAGGAGTACCAGATGCTCCGGACGGCGTCGCTGAAGATCATCTCCGCGCTGGGCATCGAAGGGGGCTGCAACGTCCAGCTTGCCCTGGCGCCCAACCCGGAGACGACGCCGTGGTCGCCGGCGCGCGACGCCACGCTGCCCCCGTACTACGTCATCGAGGTGAATCCGCGCGTGTCGCGCTCGTCGGCGCTGGCGAGCAAGGCGACGGGATATCCGATCGCGCGGGTCGCGGCGAAGATCGCGGTGGGCAAGACGCTGGACCAGATCCCGAACGCGGTCACGCAGAAGACCAGCGCCGCCTTCGAGCCCGCGCTGGACTACGTCGTCGTGAAGATACCGCGGTGGCCGTTCGACAAGTTCCCCTTCGGCGACCGCACGCTGGGAACGCAGATGAAGGCCACGGGGGAGGTGATGGCGATCGACCGCACGTTCGAGGGGGCCCTGCAGAAAGCGGTGCGCTCTCTCGAGGTCGGCGGCCGCTCGCTGCTGTGGGAGGACCCGGGGTGGCAGGACAACGCCGTCGAGCGCCCGCTGAACCCGACGGACGAGCGCCTCTGGTCGATCATGGCCGCCCTCCGCCGCGGCGCGGATCTCCTCGCCGTCTCGCGGGCCAGCGGCGTCGACCTGTGGTTCCTGCACAAGCTGATGAACATCGTCAACATGGAGAAGCGCCTGCTGTCCGAGACGCTGACGCCTGACCTGCTGCGCGCGGCGAAACGCATGTCGTTCTCCGACAAGCAGATCGCCACACTGTCCGACCGGCTGCCCGACCAGGTGCGGGCCCTGCGCGACGAGTGGGACATCCGGCCGGTGTACAAGATGGTCGACACCTGCGCGGCCGAGTTCGATGCCGCGACGCCGTACTTCTACTCGACGTACGAGCAGGAGAACGAGGCGATCGCCACGCCGGGGAAGAAGGCGCTCGTTATCTGCAGCGGGCCGATCCGCATCGGGCAGGGGATCGAGTTCGACTACTGTTCGGTGCACGCGGCGTGGGCGCTCGACAAGGCCGGCTACACGTCGATCATGGCGAACTCGAACCCGGAGACGGTGTCCACCGACTTCGACACGAGCGACCGGCTCTATTTCGAGCCGCTCGACGAGGAGTCGGTGCGGGACATCATCGCCAACGAGGCCGGCGACGGCGCCGAGGGAGGTGGTGACCCGCCACCCGCCATCGTGCAGTTCGGCGGGCAGACCGCGATCAACCTCGCGTTCTCGCTGCACAACTCCGGGCTGCCCATCATCGGCTCCTCGCACGAGACCATCGACCTCGCCGAAGACCGCCGCCGGTTCGAGGAGTTTCTGTCCGGGATCGGAATCCCGCAGCCGCCGGGCGCCGCGGTGACGAACGTAGAGGACGCGATCCGCACCGCCGATAGGCTCGGTTACCCGGTGCTGGTGCGGCCTAGCTACGTGCTGGGCGGGCGGGCGATGGAGATCGTGCAGAATCCGACCGAACTGGCGCGGTTCGCGAAAGAGGCCGCGGATGTGGCGGAAGGCAAGCCCATCCTCATCGACAAGTACCTGGAGGGGAAAGAGGTCGAGGTCGACGCGATCTGCGACGGCGAGCGCGTCCTCATCCCCGGCATCATGGAGCACATCGAGCGCGCGGGGGTGCACTCCGGCGACTCGATGGCCGTGTACCCCGGCATTCACCTCACGACGGAGGAGGTCGACACGATCGTCGACTACACGACGCGCATCGGGCTGGCGATCAACGCGCAGGGGCTGATGAACGTGCAGTACGTGATCATGCCGTCCGACGATCCTGCGCATGCCGGCGAGTCCGAGATCTACGTCATCGAGGTGAACCCGCGGGGATCTCGCACGGTGCCATTCCTCTCGAAGGTGACCGGGGTGCCGATGGTGCAGGTCGCCGTCAACATCATGCTCGGCACGACGCTGGAGCAGCAGGGCTACGAGGGCGGACTGTGGCCGCGGCGCAAGCTCGTGGCCGTGAAGGCGCCGGTGTTCTCGATGTCGAAGCTCATCGGGGTGGACACCTACCTGGGGCCGGAGATGAAGTCGACCGGGGAGGTCATGGGAATCGACGCCAGCTTCCCCGCGGCCCTGACGAAGGCGCTCATGTCGGCCGACATGGCCCTGAAGCCCGGCGGTCGCCCCGGCGACTCTGCGAGTGGCGTGCTGCTGAGCATCGCCGACCGCCACAAGACGGAGATGCTGCCGGTGATCCATGCGCTGCACGACGCAGGCTTCCGCCTCTATGCCACGGAGGGCACGGCGTCGTTGATCGAGGCGATCGGGCTGCCGGTTGAGCACATCGAGAAGGGGTTGAGCCTGGGCCACCCGAACGTCGTCGACGTGATTAACGACGGCAGCGTGTCGTGCGTGATCAATACGCCGGAGGGGCGCTACACCGGCACGCTGCGCGACGGCTTCTATATCAGGAGGGCCGCCACGGAGAAGCGCATCCCCTGCTTCACCAGCATCGATACGGCGCGCGCGGCCGTCGAAGCACTGACCGCGACGCTGAGCCACAACGGCGCTGTCCCATACCAGGTCCGCCCGATCCACGAGTACCGCGAGGGCGTGCAGCCGTGAACGTCGGGTATGCCACCGTCACCGAGACCGCCCATCTCTACGCCGACACGTACGAGACGTGGTTCCGCGCGCCGGAGTTAGCTCACGGCGCCTACCCCGGCCAGTTCATCATGCTCCGCTGCTCAGATGATCAGGAGTACGGGGCGCCGGAAGGCGATCTCACGTCTCACCTCTCACCTCCCGCTTCTCAGTACGACCCTCTCCTCCCGAGACCGATGTCCTACTACCGCGTGCGCGAGACCAAGGCAGGCCCGGAGTGGGGCATCCTCTACGACGTCGTCGGGCGGGGCACGGCGTGGCTCGCCAACCGCAAGCCCGGCGACCGGGTGTACGCGTGGGGGCCGCTCGGGCGCGGGTACGAGATCGGAAGGAACTCGCGGAATCTGCTGCTGGTCGCGGGCGGCATCGGCGTGTCGCCGCTGGTGTGGCTGGCCGACGAGGCCTGCGCGAAGGGCCTCAGCGTCACGATGATCGTCGGCGCGCGCGATGCCTCGCGCATCATCCCCGCTTCGATGCTGCATCCGCAGGTCGAACTGGTCGTCACGACCGACGATGGCTCCGCCGGGCGGAGGGGGCTCGTGACGGAGCCGTTCGCCGAGCTGTACGAGTGGTGCGACCAGGCGTTCGCCTGCGGCCCCAACGTCATGATGCAGGCCATGGCCGCCGTCGCTCGCAAACAGAAGGTCCGGCGCAGCGTGCAGGTGCTGCTCGAAGAGCGCATGGGCTGCGGCACCGGCATCTGCTACGGCTGCGCCGTCGAGGTGCGGGTCAGGGGCGGGCGGTCGATGAAGCTCGTGTGCAAGGATGGGCCGCGGTTTGAGGCGCGAGACGTGTGGTAGCGTTTCGTGAGGAGGAGCGTCGGACGATGTTTGCGATAGCCGTAGACCCTGACGAGACAGCGACTGGCACGGCGCTTGTCTTCGGCCCCTATGACGATGAAGCTGTTGCCGAAGCGGACTGGAAGGCGATGGGACGTCCGTACCATGGTGTCGTTCCACTCAGGACGCCGCCCGCCACCGCAGCAGGTGGTTCTCTCGAAGCTGAGGACGTGAACGGCTCCGCGACTCTCAGGTTCTCAGTTCTGGTGCGCCAGTCGGATGATGGCGGTTTCTGGTCGGAGGTTGTCGGCGTTCCGGGAGCGGGATCGCAAGCTAACACGCTGGACGAGACAATCAAGGCAACTCGAGAATCGCTGCACGCCGTTCTCACGAGCATGCGCCAGC
Organism: Chloroflexota bacterium; assembly: GCA_016213125.1. Lineage (GTDB taxonomy): Bacteria > Chloroflexota > Dehalococcoidia > DSTF01 > JACRBR01 > JACRBR01. The sequence goes on from JACRBR010000203.1 coordinate 3,996, forward strand.
AAGGAGATTTGCTTCCCGCGCTGCGTGAGAGTGATCGCTGGGTGACGTTGAAGTTCAGAGATTTATGACTTCCCGCGTCGTGATCTCTCTGGCTCCCGAACGCCCAACGCCGATCCCTACACAAACCCACGCAGGCGGATTGCCTTCGCAACGCGCTCCACGCTGATGGCGAGCCGTCGCCTCGCGCATGGTCACGCCGACGTTGATGCTCTCGATGGGGCGCTTGCCATCCGTATCGAGGAGCGCATGGGCTGCGGCACCGGCATCTGCTACGGCTGCGCCGTCGAGGTGCGCGTCAGGGGCGGCCGGACGATGAAGCTGGTGTGCAAGGACGGGCCGCGGTTTGAAGCGCGGGATGTGTGGTGAACCCTCAGCGGACGAACCCGGTCGCGCGTAGCCGCTGCCGCAGCTCCTCGTCCTGAAACGGCGTGTCCTTCGTCTTGTTGGCGCGCAGGTCGGCGAAGAAGTCCTGCATCATCGTGATGACGCTCCGATACCGGACCGCAGCCGACGCAATCTCCGGCGGCACCTCCAACG
>JACRBR010000194.1 GCA_016213125.1 Chloroflexota bacterium
GTCGCCGCCGCACCGGAAGGTGCTGGCGATGCAGATCCTCGAGCAGTACGTGCAGGCGGCGGGCGACATGATCGGCCTGTACTACGCGCTGAAGCAGCGTGGGCGCGAGCCCGTCATGCGCGTCATGCTCGACTTCAAGCTCGATCGCGCGACGGCGATGACGTTCTTCCAGGAGATCGCGACGCAGCCGCAGCACGAAATCATGCGGGACCTGGGGCTGCCGATGCCGGAGCAGATCGCCGTCGTGTGTCCATCGTTGTCGAAGCCGGACGTGCGGGACCTGAAGAAGAACATGGTGCAGATGCTGGGCGACGTGAAGCGCATCGGCGACATGGGCGAGGGCGTGATGCTGGCGCTGGCGCAGGCCGCGGGCGAACGGCGGGGCGGCGCGGCGATCACGAAGCAGTCGCAGTGGCTGGACAACGTGGGTTTGAAGCCGCACCAGGTCGCGTCGATCTCCATCGACGAACAGCGCCGAACCGTCAATGTTGCCGCGATCTCGGTTGATGAGAAGCGGCTCCAGAGCATGGTCTCCGCCATCGGTGCGATGGCGCACGTCTCGAGCACGCTGATCTACGCGACGCTGACGATGCTCCAAGAGCAGGAGCGGTCGCGGCCCGCCCGCTGATGTGGCGGTAGTTCCTTGACATCGGCGCGAGCTGAACTCGCCAACTTGACGTGATTTTGCGCATTTCGGCTCGTTGAGGGGGACCCGTGCCGGGAGTTATTGTTAATCAACTCCCGCTCCGCGTATCAATGGCAACCGCCCCGCGTTCTACAGAGTGAGACGGCTGCGAGGGGGTGGGCGGCTGCTCTCACGGCCGGCGGCGTTCACCGGCCGGGTGCGCGCCTCGCCCCAGAGACGGCTTCAAGATGAACAGCACGCGGCTTCGGCGGCGCCTTCTGATCTCGACGGTCTTCGGCATCGTCGTGTTCGCGGCGCTCCTGGCGTACGGTGACGTGCGGAAGGTGGGCGCAAGCGTCGGGGAGTTCCGGTGGGAGTTGGCGCCGATCATCCTCGGCATCGCGCTCGGCAACTACGTGCTGCGGTTCGTGAAATGGCACTACTACCTGCGAAAGGTGGGGGTGCGCGGCGTCGCGATCGGGGACAGCTTCCTCATCTATATGTCCGGACTGGGGATGACGATCACGCCGGGGAAGGTCGGGGAGTGGCTGAAGTGCTACCTGCTGCGGGATATGCACGGGACGCCGGTCACGCGGTCGACACCGATCCTGCTGGCGGAGCGGCTAACCGATGCGCTGGCGCTGATGGTGCTGGCGATGATCGGCGTGATCGCGTTCGAGCGCCAGACGTGGCCGATCGTGGCGGTGGTGGTGCTGGGCTCGGCGGTGACGGTCGCGATCTCGCGGCACCGAGGGCTGACGCGGCGGCTCGTCGCCTCGGCGGGCCGGCTGCCGGTGATCGGCCGATACACGCCGCAGATCGACGAGATGGCGGAGAGCAACTATCTGCTGATGGACCCCGTGGGCGTCATTTTGATGACGCTGCTGAGTGTGGTGGCGTGGGGTACGCAAGTGGTGGCGTTCTACCTCGTGCTGATCGGGCTGGACGTAGATGCCGGCGCGGATACGTTCGCGCGCGCCTCGTTCATCCTGCCGATCTCGACGCTGGCGGCGGCGCTGCTGCTGCTGCCGGGCGGGCTGGGGGCGGCCGAGACGGGGATCACGTCACTTTCGGTGGGCCTGTTGGACCTCGGGCGCAGCACGGCGAGCGCGGCGACGTTGATTATCCGCGTGTCGACGCTGTGGTTCGCGGTCGTCCTGGGCTTGATCGCGTTCGCGATCCTGCTGCGGCGCGGGTCGCCGGCGACGGAGGAGTCCCGGGCCGAGGCGCGGTTCGTGGCAAGCCGTGGTCCGGCCAGATGATGCAGAGGAGGGCATGAGCGTGCAGCGCGCGATGACGCTTGGCCCGCCGGCCGTCTCGGCCGATCTTCCGGTCGCAGCGGTGCGGGACCTTATCCGGCGCCACGGGCTGGCGATTCTCGTCGCGCTGCTGCTGGCCGGGACGCTGGTGTTTCCGCGCTGGTGGGTGCTGGCGTCCAGCCCCGAGGACGGGGTGCGAATCCCGATCAGCCCCTATGGCGCGGGGGCCATCGGCTACGACGAATCGCTGTACACATCGTCGATCCGGCACGCGTTCGACGGTCATGTGCCAGTATCGGACCCGTACCTCGAGAATCACCGAAGCGTGCCGCCCCAGCGAAACGCGGTTCCGCACGAGGTCATCGGCACCGTGGGGCGCGTAGTCGGGGGGCCGTTCGAGGGGCTGGCCGTCGCGACCACGCTGGCCGCCGCGGCGGGGCTCGTGCTCCTGTACACGCTGCTGTACCGGATCACGGAGTCGCGGTGGGCGGCCGTTGCGCTGATACCGATCGTGCTGGTGGGGATCCACGTGCTAAACCAGGCGGAAGGCATCCTTCCTCTTCGCCACAAGGAGATCCTCGCACCCATCCTGCGTATCGATCCGGAGCGGGAGCTTCACGCCTGGAGCCGCTTCCCCGCGCCGATCTTCGTCCTGGGGCCGTTCTTCGCCGCCGTGCTCGCGCTTCCGCGAGCGGTCGACGGCGCGGGGCGGCGATGGATGCTGCTGGCCGCGGTCTCGCTGGCGCTGCTGGTGTACACGTATGCCTACTACTGGACGGCGGTCGCGGTGGCGCTGCTGGGATGGCTGTGCGTGCTGGGCCTGCGTCGCGAGCGAGAGCAGGCGGTGCGGCTGGCGAAAACGGGGGCCTTGGCGTTAGTGATGGCGCTGCCGGAACTGATCGTGCTGGCGTGGAGCACGGTTTCGCTTCCGGACGATGCGCGGGCGCGCGTGGGGCTTGAGGGGTTGGCCATCGACACCTCGCTGGCGGTGACGATCCTCCAGCGGCTGGCGTTTGGCGTGCCGTTCCTGGCGGTGCTGAACTACGGGCGCTCACGGAACGTGCTGTACGCCGGGCTGTTCCTGGCGCCGCTGCTGTTGACCCCGACGACAGGACTGATCCCGCAGCCATGGCACTTCCACACACAGGTGTGGGGCGTGTTCGCGATACCGGCGCTGGTCGCGGGCGGCGCCGCACTACTCTCCGCAGCGCCGGTGGCGAGGCTGGTGTCCGGGGGCAGGGCGTTGCTGGCGCTGTCCGTGCTTGCCGCAATTTGTGCGAGCTATGTGGTGGCGATGCAGGCTCGGGCGCTGGCGCAGACGGACGACGCCTTTGCCATCAGCCGCGACGAGGAATCGGCGCTGGCGTGGCTGCGCGTGCACACGAATGACCGCGACACAGTGGTGTCACCCAGCGTGACGACGAATCTGCTGCTGGCGAGCCTCACCCCGGCCTCGGAGTACATCGCGGACGGCGGGTTCTCGACGGCACACGATGAGGAGCTCATCGAGCGGATCCTGCGGGTGCAGGCGGCGTTCGGGTATAGCGAAGAGGCGGCATTCTTGCGCCTGAACATTCTGAACGAGTTCGACGGCTTCCCGGTAAACGACGCGACGGCGACGACGGCGGACCTTGAGCGCGACCTGGAGGAGTACCTGGCGTTCTTCACCTTCAGCTTCGAGATCACGGACCAGCAGGCGTTCACTGACCGCGTGAACACGTGGCGGCCGCGGTACCGCGAGCTTCTCGACACGGACGCGGTGCTGTCGGCGTACCCCGCGGACTACCTGTACTGCAGCCGCCGCGAGCGGTTCTTCGACGCGGAGGCGCCGGCGCCAGGGACGTACGTGCGGCCGGCCCATGAGTCCGGACCCGTGGTGGTGTATGAGATCGTCGCGCGCGGCGACGAGGGCGCGCGCGAGTTCACGGGCTGCTGAGATCGA
>JACRBR010000199.1 GCA_016213125.1 Chloroflexota bacterium
CCCTGGATCGTCGCCCGCACGACGTTGATCGCGTTCGACGAACCGAGCGACTTCGTCAGCACGTCCTTGATTCCCGCCGCCTCCATCACCGCGCGCACACCGCCACCGGCGATGACGCCCGTACCGGGGGAAGCCGGCTTCATCATCACCTTCGCCGCACCGAAACGCGCAAGGATCGGGTGCGCGATCGTCGACTTCTCCATCGGCACCCGGATGAGACTCTTCCGCGCCACGGCCGAGCCTTTGCGGATCGCCTCCGGCACTTCGTTCGCCTTGCCCATCCCTGCGCCCACGTGGCCGTTCCCATCGCCGACGACGACCACCGCGCTGAAGCTGAAGCGCCGCCCGCCCTTCACCACCTTGGAGACGCGGTTGATGAACACCACCTTCTCCTGCAGGTCGAGGTCCCGCGCTTCAATCCTGTCCCGTCGATCAGTCGCCATACGTCACAATCCTAGAACTTCAGGCCCGCTTCTCGCGCGCCGTCTGCTAGCGCCTTCACGCGCCCGTGATACCTGTTCCCGCCGCGGTCGAATACTACCTGCGAAACACCCGCCGCCATCGCCTTCTTCGCCAGCGCGGCACCCACGGCCTTCGCGCTTTCCGTCTTGGTACCGGCGGTGCTCTTCAGATCCTTCTCAACCGACGAGGCCGCGGCAACCGTGTGCCCCTTCTCGTCGTCGATGACCTGCGCGTAGATGTGCGTCAGGCTGCGGAACACCGCCAGCCGCGGCTTCTCCGGCGTGCCGGCGACCTTCTTGCGCACGCGCGTGTGGCGGCGGATGCGCGCGGCGCGCGACGTGTCCTTCGCACTCATGGCTACTTGCCTGCCTTGCCGGCCTTGCCGGCCTTTCGGCGCACGTACTCGCCGAGATAGCGGATGCCCTTGCCCTTGTACGGCTCCGGCTTCCGGACCTTCCTGATGTTTGCGGCCACCTGGCCCACCAGCTCCTTGTCGATGCCGCGCACGTGCACCTTCGAGGTCCCTTCGACTTCCAGCTGGATGCCGTCCGGCGGCGTCACCTCGACCGGGTGCGAGTAGCCAACCGCCAGCGTCACGTTCTGGCCCGCCTGTGTCGCGCGGTAACCCACGCCCTGCAGTTCCAGCGTCTTCGTGTAGCCGTCGCTCACGCCGACCACCATGTTCGCCAGCAGCGAGCGCGAAAGTCCGTGCAACGCGCGCGACTTCTTCTCGTCGTTCGGGCGCACCACGTTGATCTTCCCGTCGTCGATGTTGAAGCTGATCCCTTGCGGGAACGTGCGCACCAGCTGACCCTTCGGGCCCTTCACCTTCACGGTGGAGCCGTCCACGTTGATCTCGACGTTCTTCGCCACGGGGATGGGCAACTTACCGATTCTTGACATGGCCTACCACACGTAACAGATGACTTCGCCGCCGATGCTGCGCCGCCATGCGTCCTGTCCCGTCATCACGCCTTGAGGCGTCGACAGGATTGCGATGCCCAGCCCGCCGTACACCCGCGGGATCTCCCGCTTCTGTACGTACACGCGCAGGCCCGGCTTGCTGACGCGCTGCAGCCCGTTCAGCACCGGCTCCCTCTTGCCCGTGTAGTTGAGCTGCACGCGCAGGAACTTGCGCGGCCCCTCTTCTACAACTTCGTACCCACGGATGAAGCCTTCTCGCTTCAACACGTCGGCAATCGCCAGCTTCAGTTTCGACGCGGGCATCGTGACCTGCTCATGCTTCGCCGTCACGGCGTTGCGAATGCGGGTCAGCATATCCGCGATGGGGTCCGTCATACTCAAGGCTTGTCGCCTCCTTGTTTCTTCCGCGCTGTCGCTGTCGCGAGCTACGGAAAGGGCCGCGCCGGGCAGCCCGGTACTACCAGCTCGACTTCTTCACACCCGGAAGCTGGCCCTTCAGGGCAAGCTGCCGGAAACAAATGCGGCACAACGCGAAGTACCGGATGTACGCGCGCGGCCGGCCGCAGAGTTTGCAGCGGTTCACCTTGCGCGTCGAGTACTTCGGCTCGCGGTTCGCCTTGACGATCATGGAAATCTTCGCCATGGCTTATTGACGCTCCTTCGCGAACGGCATGCCCATCAGTTCCAGCAGCCGCCGTCCCTCTTCGTCGTTCTTCGCCGTCGTAATGATGTTGATCTGCATCCCCCGGATCTTGTCCACCTTGTCGTAGTCGATCTCCGGGAAGATCAGCTGCTCGCGCACACCCAGGCTGAAGTTCCCGCGCCCGTCAAACGCCTTCGTCGGCACGCCGTGAAAGTCGCGGATGCGGGGCAGCGCCGCGTTCAGCAGCCGGTCCAGGAACTCGTACATCCGGTCGCCCCGCAGCGTGACCGCCACGCCGATCGGCATGTTCTCCCGGATCTTGAAGTTCGCGATGGCCTTCTTCGCGCGCGTCACCACGGGCTTCTGTCCGCTGATCGTCGCCATGTCCGCCGTGGCCGTCTCCACCGCCCGCGCGTTCTCCCGGGCCTCCCCCAGGCCGATGTTCAGCGTCACCTTCTCCACGCGCGGAACCTGCATCGCGTTGGTGTAGCTGAACTGCTTCTTCAGCTCCGGCGCGATCTCGCTCTTGTAGCGTGTCTTCAGTCTCGGTTCCGCTGCCATTAGTCGATGTCCTGCCCGCACTTGCGGCACACGCGGTGCTTGCCGTCGGCTCGGATCGTGAAGCCCACCCGTGTCGCCTTGCTGCAACTCTTGCAGATCAGCATCAGCTTCGAGAGCGGCATCGGCATCTCTTTCTCGATGATCCCACCCTGTGCCACGCCCGGCTGCTGCGTCTTGTGACGCTTCACCATATTGATGCCGGTCACGAACACCTTGTCCTCGGTGATCTTGGGGCGGTGCCCCTTCACCTTCACCAGGTCTCCGCCGCCCACGACCTGGCGCACCAGGCCTGTCTTGCCGCGGTCTCTGCCCGCCAGCACCAGCACCGTGTCGTCCCGCTTGATCTTCCGCATCGCTACACCACCTCCGGCGCCAGCGAAACGATCTTCATGAAGTTCTTGTCCCGCAGCTCGCGCGCCACCGGCCCGAAGATGCGCGTGCCCTTCGGGTTCTGCTTGTCCGAAAGCACCACCGCGGCGTTCTCGTCAAACCGGATGTACGACCCATCGGGCCGCCCATACGGCTTCGCAACACGCACGACGACAGCCTTCACCACTTCACCCTTCTTCACCCCGCCGCCCGGCTGGGCCTGCTTCACCGAGCACACGATCGTGTCCCTGACCGTTGCGTAGCGCCGCTTCGACCCGCCCAGCACCGTGATGCACATCAGCGAGCGGGCGCCGGAGTTGTCCGCGACCTTCAGCCGCGTGTACTGCTGGATCACGGCTGCTCCTCCTCGGACGCCTCGCCCGTCGCTTCCGCGTCGGCTTCGGCGACCGGTGTGTCATCACCCACGGGCTCATCCGCGGCAGCCGGTGCTGGTTCAACCTCGGCCGGTGCCGCAGCCGGTGATTCGTCAGCCGGTGCTGCGGCCGCCTTGGCCTCGGCCTCCGCGGCCTCCGCCTCGGCGCGAGCCGCCGCCTTCTGGCGCTCTTCTTCCGCACGGCGCGCGGCCTCTGCCGCCTGCACCGCTTCCAGTTCCGCCAGCTGCGTCGTCCCAACCTCGGTCGGCGCCACTTCGGCCACGTCGCCCTTCTGCACCACCTCGACCACTCGCCAGCGCTTGTCGCGCGACAACGGGCGCGTCTCCGAGATGCGCACCACGTCGCCCAGATTGCACTCGTTCCTCTCGTCGTGCGCCTTGTACCGCTCCGACGTGTGGATCGTCTTGCCGTACAGCCGGTGCCGCTTGCTGCGGTCGACCCGCACCACGACGGTCTTGTCCATCTTGTTGCTGACGACCACGCCCAGCTGCAGCTTCTCGATCGTGCTCATCGTCTACTTTCCCCCGCCCTGGCCGAACGCCTCGGCGAGTTGCCGCTCCCGCTGGAGCGTCCGGATGCGCGCGATCTGCCGGCGCGCCTTCGCCGTCTCCGACGTATTCGTCTGCTGCCGCGTCGTCAGCTGCAGCCGCAGCGTGAACAGCTTCCGGTACGCGTCGCTCAGCTCCGTCGCCAGCTTCTCGTCGTTCATGCCGCGCAACTCGTCCGCGCGTTCCTTTGCCTTGCGCCGTGCCATCTAGATACCCTCGTGCTCCTTGATGACCGTACGCGTCTCCAGCGGCAGCTTGTGCGCCGCCAGCCGTAGCGCCTCCCGCGCCAGGTCTTCCTTCACACCGGCCACCTCGAACAGCATCCGGCCCGGCTTCACCACGGCCACCCAGTGGTCCGGCGCGCCCTTGCCGCTGCCCATCCGCGTCTCCGCCGGCTTCGACGTCACCGGCTTGTCCGGGAAGATCCGGATCCACACCTTGCCGCCGCGCTTCAGCTCGTGCGTGATTGCGCGCCGTGCGGCCTCAATCTGCCGGCTGTCCACCCATGCGTGGCCCACCGCCTGCAACCCGAACTCGCCGAACGAGATCTGATTGCCCGTATGCGCCTTGCCCTTGCGGCGCCCGCGGTGCTGTTTCCGGAACTTGACCCGCTTCGGTTGCAGCATCTCTTCTTACTCGCTCACGCTCGCCGCGGGTGTGGCCGCCACACCATCAGCCGGTGCCGCCGGTGGCCTGCCCTGCGCTGCAGCGATCTCTTCTGGTGACAGACCCGAGTAGTCACCCTCCGCCCGCGGCCGCTTCGGCTCGGGCATGATGTCTCCCTTGTAGATCCAGACCTTCACGCCGATCCGGCCGAATGTCGTGTGCGCCTCCGCGATGCCGAAATCGATGTCCGCGCGCAGCGTGTGCAGCGGGATCCGCCCCGACTTCTCCGTCTCCCGGCGCGACATCTCCGCGCCGCCCAGCCGGCCCGCGATGGTCACCTTAATGCCCTTCGCGCCGCGCTGCATCGTCCGCTGCACGCCCTGCTTGATCGCCCGGCGGAACGCCACGCGCCGCTGCAGCTGGTCCGCGATGCTCCGCGCCACCAGGTACGAGTCCAGCTCCGGCGTCCGGATCTCGTTGATGTTGATCCGCACCCGGTGTCCGGTCTTCTTCTCCAGCTCCGTCCGCAGGTTGTCGACGTTCTGTCCGCTCCGCCCGATGACGATGCCCGGCTTCGCCGTGTGAATCGTCACCGTCATCGCGTTCACGTTGCGCTCGATCTCCACCTTCGCGATGCCCGCGTCGGAGGTGCCGGTGCCCATGATCCGCTTCCGGATCTCGATGTCTTCGTGCAACTGCGAGCGGTAGTTCTTGTCCGCGTACCACTTGCTCTGCCAGTCGTAGATCACGCCGACACGGAACCCCGTGGGGTGTACTTTGTGGCCCACGCTATGCCTCCTCGGCTTCTTCGACCACCACCGTCACGTGGCTCGTCTTGTGATTGTTCGAACCCACCCGCCCGCGCGACGTCGGCCGGAACCGCTTCAACGTGCGGCCCTCGCCTGCGTACGCCTTCTTCACCCGAAGCTCCGTCGCGTCCATCGCGAAGTTGTTCTCCGCGTTCGCCGCCGCTGACTTCAACACCTTCGCGACGATGCGCGCGTTTGGCGTCGGCAGGAAGCGCAGCATTACCATCGCCTCGTCCACGGTCTTCCCCGGCAACTGGTCCAACACCAGCCGGATCTTCCGCGCCGAAACCGGCAGATACCTCGCGGTTGCGCTCACTTCCATCGCTTACCCTCTACCGCCGCCGCCAGGGCCGCCGCCGCCCTGCTTCGCGGCCTTCTCCGACTTGCTGGTGTGGCCCCGGAACAGCCGCGTCGGCGCGAACTCCCCCAGCTTGTGCCCCACCATGTTCTCCGAAACGAAGATCGGAACGTGCCGCCGCCCGTCGTGCACGCCGATCGTCAGCCCCACCATCTCCGGCATGATCGTCGAGGCCCGCGACCACGTGCGGATCACTGTGCGCGCGTTCTGACGCCGCACCATCTCGACCTTCTTCACCAGCTTGGGCTCGACGAACGGCCCCTTCTTAATCGATCGTGACATGGCTTACGACTTCCTCCGCCGCACGATGTACTTGTCCGACGGCTTCGCGCCCCGCGTCCGCTTGCCCAGCGTCGGCTTCCCCCACGGCGACTTCGGCGAAGGCATGCCGATCGGCGCCTTCCCCTCACCACCACCGTGCGGGTGGTCCACGGGATTCATCACCACGCCGCGCACCTGCGGCCGGCGGCGCCGGTGCCGGATGCGGCCCGCCTTGCCCAGCTTGATCAGGCTGTTCTCGACATTTCCCACCTGCCCCACGGTCGCGATGCACCGCGAGAGCACCCGCCGCATCTCACCCGACGGCAAGCGCAGCAGGGTGTAGTCGCCTTCCTTCGCCATAAGCTGCGCAGACGTCCCGGCCCCGCGCACAATCTGCCCGCCGCGGCCCGGCGTCAGTTCGACGTTGTGGATGACGGTGCCGTTCGGCATGTTCTGCAGCGGCAGCGCGTTCCCCATCTTCACCTCGGCCTCGGGCCCCGCCTGGATGACGTCGCCCACCTTCAGCCCCACCGGCGCCAGCATGTACCGCTTCTCGCCGTCCCGGTAGTTGATCAGCGCGATGCGCGCCGTCCGCCCGGGGTCGTACTCGATCGCCGCGACCTTGCCGGGGATCCCCGTCTTGTCGCGCTTGAAGTCGATGATGCGGATGAACCGCTTGTGACCGCCGCCGCGATGGCGCACCGTCACGCGGCCCTGCGCGTTACGCCCGGACTGCTTCTTCTTCGCGATCAGCAGCGACTTCTCGGGCTTCTTCTTCGTGATCTCTTCGAAGGTGAAGCCGGAGCTGCCGCGGCGGCCCGGTGACGTTGGCTTGAACTGCTTGATCGCCATCGCTTACACGCCCTCGAACAGTTCGATCTTCTCGCCCGCCTGGAGCGTCACGATCGCCTTCTTCCAATCCGGCTGCTTCGTCAGGGAGCGGCCGTAACGCCGCCGCTTGCCCTTCATCACCATGGTGTTCACTTCTTTGACCCGCACGTTGAACGCGACTTCCACCGCGTCCTTAATCTGCAGCTTGTTCGCGCGCTGGTCCACCTCGAACGTGTACTTGTGCGCGACTGCCTCGTTGTGCGGGCTCGCCTGGATCTGCGCCTTCTCGGTGATCAGAGGCCGAAGCAGGATGCCGTACGCGTTCAGTTGCTTTGGCATCCTTAAGCCTCCACCTTCGCGCGTTTCGTGGCTGCCTTCTCGCCGCCCCACAGCGCCTCGGCGCCGCGCACCGCCTCGACCGTCATCAGCAGCCCCTGCGACTCCAGCATCACGCCGACGTTCAGGTACGACGCCGGCTGGTGGCTCACGCGCGGCAGGTTGCGTACGCTGGACTTCACGCCTTCATCGGCGTTGCCCGTCACCACCAGCACCGAGCGCTCGA
>JACRBR010000200.1 GCA_016213125.1 Chloroflexota bacterium
CCCGTGCTCAAGCGCTTGTCGTTCACGCCAAGAAAGGCGTGGTTCCAGTTCTCGCTGGCGAAAGGCACACCATCGCCGAAGATGCTGCCCGCGCGGACGATCACGTACCGCCATGGCGGCGTGACCGATCTCGACGACCTCCTCGCCATCGACCGCGAAGCCTTCCCTGACACGCCCATCACCCGCGATGGCATGCTCAAGCTCATCGAGGACAACGGTCGCGTATTGATCGCGCACCAGAAGGGGGCGCCCGTCGGCTTCGCGCTCTACGATCACGACGACCAAGGCACCGGCTACCTGCGGACGCTGACCGTGCGCGAGTCCGCGCGCGGTCAGGGCATTGGCGCCAACCTTACGCTCCGCTTGGCGAAGACGGTCTTCGGCGAGGGCGCCACGCGCCTCGATCTACGCACGGACGACGACAATGGCACCGCCATCCGGCTCTACAACTGGCTCGGCTTCAAGCACGTCGCCTCCGGACGCGACTACGAGCGCCCCGCCGACCCGAAGGTCATCGAGCGCCTCCGCAAGGAAGGCGAGGGTACCTTCATCAAGTTCGGCGGCTGGCGCTAACTTCTCGCCAGAAGTTCCGAACGTGATCTGGCGCGCTTGGACTTCCCGCGCGTCTCGCCTAGAATCCCGAGCCATACTCTTGCGTGGCGCGGACCCGGCCGTGGCCATCGCCGAGCAAGGCCAAACTGCAAAACGAATTCTTGGAATAGCTTCAAAACCGGCCAAGCGGGCACGAAACGCGGGGCGAAAACATGCCTGAATCAGTCTCTTCGGGCCTGGGCCGGAACGGACCCTGGCTCCAGAACCGGTGGCTGCGCGTCGAGTCACGCCAGGACGACGGCACGATCTCGCCCGTCGCGCTCGCGGGCGCTTTCCGCCCCACGGAGCGCGCCGCCGCCTACGTCGAGTTCGCCGGCGAGAATCCGCTGCTGTTCGAGCGCTGCGACTACGACCTGCAGCCCCACGAGGACGCGCTCGGCAAGGGGCGCAGACTGTCCCTGGTCAGTACGCTCCCGCGGCAGGGCGCCGCCCTCCGCCGCGAAGTCGTCCTCTACGATGACCATCCGTTTCTCGTGACGCGGCTCGGCGTCACCGACCGTCGCTCACAGCCAGCGCCTCTGGCCGTGCTCCACGCCTTCGCCACACGCGACGAGGGTCGCGGGCGTCTGCAACTCACGGCGGCACCCGCCGACTGGCGCTTCTATCGCAACGGCTGGATGTCCTGGGCCCCAACCATGTCGTTCGGCGGCGCGGAGCGTGACGCCCGCAGCGGCCCGCCCATCCATTCGCCCGAGCAGGCTCAGACCGAACCCGGGCGCTTCGCCGCCGATGACGTCGGCGTCCTGTACGACCCCACCGCGGGGCGCGCGCTGCTCGCGGGCGCCGTCTCGGCTCGTGACTTCATCTCGCAGGTGTACGCCGATGCCCCCGCTCGCCTCATCGACGCGCGCAACCTCTGCGACGCGATTCCCATCGCTCCCGGCGAGACCGCGTGGTCCGAATGGTTCCTGGTCGATCTCGTCGGGCACCCCAACGACCAGCTTGCCCGCTACGGCGATGCCCTCGGCCGCATGATGGGCGCCCGCGTGCCGGAGAAGACGCCCTCTGGCTGGTGCTCCTGGTACTACTTCTACACCACGGTGGCCGAGGATGACGTCGTCCGGAACCTCCGCTTCCTCGAACAGCACCGGCGCGAGCTACCCGTCGAGACGGTGCAGATCGACGACGGCTACCAGGCCGATATCGGCGACTGGCTCACGGTCAACGAGAAGTTCCCCCGTGGCATGCAGTGGCTCGCCTCCGAGATCAAGCGCGCCGGCTACATGCCCGGTCTGTGGCTCGCGCCGTTCCTCCTCGCCGGCTCGTCGAAGACATTCGCCGAACATCCGGACTTCGTAACCCGCAACGACGACGGCACGCCCTCCCTCGCCATCCACAACTGGGAGCGCCAGAACTACGGCCTCGACGCCACACATCCCGGCGCGCTTACATGGCTCGAGGACCTCTTCCGGCAGGTCTGCGACGGCTGGGGCTACGACTACGTGAAGATCGACTTCCTCTACGGCGCCGCCCTCGCCGGCCGCCGTCACGACCCCGCCGCCACCCGCATCCGCGCCTACCGCGCCGCGCTCGGCGCCGTCCGCCGCGGCGTTGGCCACCACCGCTTCATCCTCGGCTGCGGCTCCCTCATGGCCCCGTCCGTCGGTTACTTCGACGGCAACCGCATCGGCCCCGACTGCGCACCCTTCTGGCGCTTCCTCACGCGCGAGGAGCGCGAAAGCCCGACGCCGAAGCCCCGCGGCCCCAACGACGCCCTCAGCTCGGAGAGCGCCATGCGCAACACCATCAACCGCTGGTGGATGCACAACCGGCTTTGGGCCAACGACCCCGACTGCCTCCTCGTGCGCGGCGACCGCACGAAGATGACCCTGGACGAAACCCGCACCATGGCCACCGTGATCGGCCTCTCGGGTGGGATGCTGCTGTCGAGCGACGATCTCGATCAGCTCCAGCCCGACCGCCTGGACCTCATCTCGCTCACGCTGCCGACGCTACCGAAATCCGCCATTCCAATGGACCTCATGCAGCGCGACATGCCGGAGCGCTTCGAAGCTGCGTACGATCGCGACTTCGATCCGGTCCGTCTCGTCGGGCTGTTCAACTTCGACGATGTGACCCGCGATCTCACGCTCGAGCTGCCTGACGGTGACTGGCATGTGTTCGAGCTCTGGGACGAGCGCTATCGCGGTGTCTGCTCCGGCAGCCTCACCTTCGACCTCGTCGCGCCGCACGCCGCCCGCCTCGTCGCCCTCCGCCCCGCTGACGGCCGTCCGCGTCTGGTCGGCGCGACGGCGCACGTCGGCCTAGGCGTGCTCGACGTCACGGCCCAGACGTTCGATCCGGTGTCCGGCGAGCTGCGCCTGGCGCTCGATCTCGCCGGCCGCCGCCACCGCCGTATCTTCGTCGCCGGCGGCGAGGCCGCTTCGGCGACGCTTGGCGGACGCGCCGTGAGCGTCGGTCGCAGCAGCGGAGCCGCGTTCGTGGAGGTCGATGTCGATACGCCGTCCGAGCTAGTCATAACCTTCTCGTCATAAGAGCTGTCACTAAACGGTCAAGGCCAGAAAATTCCCGGACGATTCTCGGCGCCCCGAATCTGCGCCAGCTTTGACATCGATCGACGCCGGAGGTAGGCTGCATCCACAACCGAATAGAGCCGAACCCGCGACATAAATGCGGGACGGGGGACCCAGACGCAGGGGTGAATGTCGCCGAAGGGCGGCTAGGCGAACTCTCTCGAGCCGAACCCGACAGCTAACCCCGTAGGCATAAGAGGGAGAAGGCACGACCGCCAAGGGCCAGCCTTCGGCGGATTTTCTTTCTCTTCGATATCAGCCTCCTCCTCCTCCAACGGCAAGAAGCCTCCGAGAAATCGGAGGCTTCTTGCTTTGTGCTTCCAGGGGCCAAGAATCAGAGCGCGGGCTCTTCAGCCCGCGGGGTTGCGCCCGGCGCAACTCTGTCCACTGTCCGCTGTGAACTGTCAGCTAACTCACGGGCACGCCGACGGCTTCGAGAACGCCCAGTCCAGCACCCGCTCCGCGTCCGTATACCGGTCCTGGCTCCGCATCAGCGAGGCGATGATCCGCCGCCCACCGCGCGTCGCCGAGGCCACGATCGTCTGCTGCGCCTCTTCCGTGTACCCGATCTTCGCCCCGTCGGCACCCTCGTACTTGGTCAGGAACTCATTCCCGTTCCACACTGGTGGACCGTCCCACCGCGGCTGCCACGAGATCGATGCGACGATCTGCAGCAGCGTCTCGTTCTGCATCACATACCGGGCCAGTATCGCCATGTCGTACGCGCTCGAGTACAACCCGTCCTCGGTGAGCCCGTGTGGATTCGTGAAGTGCGTGTCCTCGAGGCCCAGGGACTCCACCTTCTCGTTCATCAGCTCGACGAACTGCTCCTCCGAGCCCCCGACACCCTCCGCGATGGCGATCGCGGCGTCGTTTCCCGACGGCAGCAACAAGCCGTACAACAAGTCGAGGAGCGACAGCTCCATACCCGGGCGCAGCCCCATCACCGTCGAGCCCGTCTCGTCGTTCAGTTTCGCCCCATCCACGTCAGACGTGATCATCGTGTTCGGCTTCGCGCGGTCCAGCGCCACCGCCGCCGTCATCAGCTTCGTCAGGCTCGCCGGCGGCAGGTGCAGCCGCTCGTCGCGCCCGAACATGAGCGCCCCGCACCCGGCGTCGATCACCGCGATCGAGCGGGCGCTGACATAAGGAAAGTCCGGTGGTTCGGTCGGTGTCGCTTCTGGAGTCGAGCTCGTCCCCAACACGCCGCTCGCCGGTTTGGTCGTGGAATCAGCCGCCGCGGACGACGCGCACGCCGTCGGGCACTTCGGCAGATGCCCGTCGAGGATCGCGCCGGTGAGCCAGCCCGCAGACAACGCGAGCGCGATCAGCCCCAGCGCGATGACTGCCGCACCCACCCCGCCCAGGGTTGTGCGGGAAGCATCGTTCATTGAGGCCGAGTATACCCGCGCCCAGCTTCACTGACTACGCATCTCGATCATAAATGTGATCAGTTCTTTCGATGCCACCCATCACCCAGATCGATCACATCAATGACCGCATCGTAGGGGCACGCCGCGGCGTGCCCGCCAGCGCAGTGATACGGGGATGGTGGCACAGCCGCCCCCGGCTGTGCGCGGCAGTGATACTTCAGTGCAGCAACGCAAGGGCGATACTGCCTCTAACACGGTACGCACGGAGGCAGTCTTTGAAGCAGCCATATCTCACGGTCTACGACTACGGCATGGGTGGCGTCTGGACATATGTCTTGGCGGAGTCCCGCGAACAAATCGAGGCTCGCCTGCCCGACCTAGACCTTGTCGCGGAAGCTCCAGGATGGATGACCCTGGAGATGAAAGGTCAGTTGAGGATGGTGGACATCGACGATGACGACCGCTTCCTCAATTCGCTGCGACGGTAGGCAGCTTAGCGGGTGGCGGGATTCTCGGCGCCATTTGACGCTCCCCATTTGACACGCCCGCCACCTTGGCCCTATCGTGAATTCGCCATCGACCCGCAGGGGCGGTGAGCCTGGTAACAGGAGCACTTCTCTCCACCCGGCTGCCTGGATCCGGAAGGACCGGGACGGCACTCACGGCGAGACGCGCGCGTCCGACCTCGTGCCTCTTCGGTGCTATCCGGAGAGGCGTTTTGTTTTTGGCACAGCCGTCCCCGGCTGTGCGCTCGCCGGCGTAGAGAGTGGTGACCCGACGAGGGACCGCGGATGCGCACCGTACTGAAGTCCAAGATCCATCGCGCCACCGTCACGCAGGCCGACCTGCACTACGAGGGCAGCATCACCATCGACCCGGTGTTGATGAACGCCGCCGACATCCTCCCCTTCGAGCAGGTCCACGTCCTCGACGTCGACAACGGCTCGCGCCTCACCACCTACGCCATCGAGGGAGAGCGCGATTCCGGTCAGATCTGCATCAACGGCGCCGCCGCCCGCCTCGTCAGCCCCGGCGACACCGTCATCATCCTCACCTACGAGACCATGGACGGTGCCCACGCTCGGGAGCACCGGCCGCAGCTCATCTACGTCGACGAGAACAACCGCATCGCCCGCACCGCCCACCATATCGATCCAGTACCAGCCCTCAC
>JACRBR010000192.1 GCA_016213125.1 Chloroflexota bacterium
GCCAGCCCCAGCACCATCGCCCCGCCCGCGCCGAACCTCCGGCGGCACCAGTCCGCCCACAGTGCGCCGCCCAGCGATGTCACGCCGCCGACGGCGTAGATCAGCCCCTGCGCCCCGGGCGAGAACCCCAGGTCGCGCGTGACGAAGAGAATGATGACGCCGCCGATCATGCCGGACGCCAGGGACATGCACATCCAGCTCAGCACCATCGGCACCTGCAGGGGGTCGTGCACGATCGCGCGCAGACCCTGCACCACCTCCGTGCGCACGCTCTCGTGCTCGTGCGAGGGCGGCGGAGGCGGCTCCTCCTGCCGGATCGAGAAGATCGAGAACGCCGATACCAGGAAGGTCGCGGCATCGATGGCCATCGCCCCCGGCGCCGTCAGCAGCTGCGCCAGCCACCCGGCCGACCCGAATGCCCCCGCTTCGGCGACGGACGCGCTGGCGGCGAGCTTGCTGTTGCCCTCGACAAGCTCGTCGTTGCGGACGAGCGTCGGCAGGTACGACTGGTAGGCGACGTCGAAGCACGTCGTCAGCACGCCGGACGCGAACGCCACGGCGTAGAGCTGCGGCATGTGCAGCACGCCGAACAGCGCCGCCACCGGCACCGAGCCGATGGCGCCCGCGCGCGCCAGGTCGGCCGCGATCATGATCGGGCGGCGGCGCAGCCGGTCGACCCACACCCCCACAACGAGCCCCACCGAGATCCCCGCCAGCACGTCGACGCTCGTCAGCAGCGCCACCTGCCACCCCGGCGCGTCGAGGAAGATCACCGCCGTGAACGGCAACGCCAGCCGCGTCGTCAGCGAGCCGAAGACAGACACCGTCTGCCCCGCCCACAGCCGCCGGAAGTCCGCGTGCCGCCACAACCCCTCGCGCCAGAATCGCATCGCCGGATTCTACAGGACGGAGAAATCACCACAGAGTCACAGAGGGCACAGAGATCGTCTTGGGATCGTCGTAGAGGCAGCGGTTGTGCCCCCGCGTGAGCCGGCACCGTCCGAGTAACTGTCACCCTGAGCGCAGCGAAGGGTCTAGTGGTGACATCCGCAGCGTCACATGCGCGAGCGCCACGACGACCGCGCTCCCATACATCCTCCGCGCCCTCTGCGACTCTGCGGTGGATTTGGACTACCGACCGTGGGCGCACAAACGCCACGCGAAAGCGCCGCGACCGCCTCAACCACGATCCCAGCAAGACCTCTGTGACCTCTGTGTCTATGTGGTGAATTCAAAGCCCGGCCGACGACAACACCCACATGCGAAAGCGCCGCCAACGCCTCAACCACGATCCCAGCAAGACCTCTGCGTCCTCTGCGTCTCTGCGGTGAATTCAAAGCCCGGCCGACGACAACACCCACATGCGACAGCGCCGTCGCTGCCTCTACGACGATCCCAAGAAGACCTCTGCGTCCTCTGCGTCTCTGCGGTGAATTAGTTCAGAGCCCGTTGGCGCGGAGGAACTGCACGACCGTCTCGTTGAACTGCTCCGGCTGGTACAGATTGACGGCGTGCCCCGCGCCCTCGATCACGGCGAGCTGCGCCCCCGGCACCTTCGCGGCAAGGTACTCGCAGCCAGACTTGTAGCGCTCGTCGTCGGCGCCCCACACCACCAGCACCGGCACAGCGATCCTGTCGATGTTCTCCATCACCTTCGCGTCTCGCTGCGTCAGGATCCCCCGCCCCGCGAACGCCAGCCCCTGCGCCGACCGCTGGTACTCGCGCGTCTGGTCGATCTCGATGCCGCGTCCGAATCCTTCCAGACCGCGCTCCTCGAACCGCTTCGCGTACCCGATCGAGAAGTCGTTCCAGCCCGCGCGGGCCTCGTCCTTTCGATAGCCGGGGCCGGTGTTGCACAGGATCATCGCCAGGCACATGTCCGGGTGCGCCACCTGGAACTCCAGCGAGATGTACCCCCCCAGCGACAGCCCGCCGATAACGGCCTTCTCGATCCCGAGATGCCGCAGCAGCGCCGCCATGTCCTCGACCGTGAGCTTCTCCGTGTACTGGTCCTGCGTCGCCGGGCTGTCCGTCCCGCCGTGGCCGCGCATGTCCCAGGCGATGACCCGGTAGTCCTTCCACGCCTCCAACTGCGGCTTCCACATCTGTAGCGTGGCGGCGTATGCATGGGTCAGCAGGATCGGCGTCCCGTAGTGCGACCCGTGCTCCTCGTAGTTAATGTGGATCCCGTTCAGCTGGACCAGTGGCATGGGCTCTCCTTCCGGGCGTGAGTTTCGCGGAAGGGCAAGTGAGGCACAAACGAACGAGTGAGCGGGAAGTCGGAGGTCGGAAGTCGGATCTTGTATCAGAGACTCCGACCTCCGACCTCCGACCTCCGACCTCCGACCTCTGACTTCCCGCCGCGGCGACGCCTACAATGTTCCCGCATGACCAACACAGACTTCGAGTCGATCACCGAGAGCGGCCCGCTCGTGCGCGAGCTGCGTGACCGCATCGCGCGCGGCGGACCGATGACCTTCCGCGACTTCATGGAAGCCGCCCTCTACCACCCGAGGTACGGCTACTACAGCACCACCGCCGGCGCGACCCGCCGCGGCGGCGACTTCGTGACCTCGCCCGACGTGCACCCCATCTTCGGGACGCTCGTCGCGAAGACGCTCCTCGAGCTATGGGAAACGATGGCCCGCCCCAAGCGCTTTGACGTCGTCGAGCAGGGCGCCGGCTCCGGGCTGCTGGCCCGCGACATCCTCCGCTGGGCGCATGAGCGCGAGCCGTCGTTTGCCACCGCGCTGGGATACACACTCGTCGAGCGCAGCGCGGCCATGCGCGACGCGCAAGAACGCGCGACTGCCGAACTGGACCTTCCGCCCGGCACGGTGTCATGGGCGGACGAACTGCCGCTCGGCATCGAGGGCGTCGTGCTATCCAACGAGCTGGTCGACGCCTTCCCGATCCACCGCGTCGTGCGCAGGGGCGCTGAGCTGCACGAGGTGTACGTGAAGCGCGACGGCGATCGCTTCGTCGACGAGCTCGGGCCGCTCTCCACGCCCGCGCTCTGGTCCTACTTCGACGCGCTGGGCGTCATGCCCGGCGACGGCCACTACGCCGAGGTCAACCTCGACGCCATCGAGTGGATGCGCACCGTGACGCGATCGCTCTCGCGCGGCTACACCCTCACGTTCGACTACGGCTACGAGGCCGCCGACCTGTACGCGTCCTTCCGCCGCGATGGCACGCTGCTGTGCTTCTACAAGCAGTCCGCGGGCAGCGACCCCTACCAGCGCATCGGCAAGCAGGACATGACCGCGAGCGTCGACTTCACGACGCTGAAGCGCACCGCCGAAGACGCCGGCCTCGCCACCATCGCCATGGCCGACCAGTCCGACTTCCTCGTCCGCCTCGGCATCGCCGAAAGCCTCGTCGAAGTGCAGGACCAGATGGAGGAGTACTTCGCCCGCCGCCGCATCGTCATGGACCTCATCGACCCCGCCCTCCTCGGCCGTATCAAGGTGCTGCTCCAGGGGAAGGACGTGGGGAAAGGAGCGCTGCCGCTGGGGTTTCGGGAGTAGGAGGTGTTGCGGGCGCCGCGGGGCCGCTGGTCCCCGCAAGCTTTCGCCGACCCACCGGAAGTGAAAGGATACCAGTTATCCTTTCACTTTGCCCTATGACAGTGAAAGGATAACTGGTATCCTTTCTCCCGTCCGCGAGGACGGAAAGGATGTCAGAGTGAGAGGAACATACGTTCGCAAGACCTGGACGCATGATCCGACTCTGTTCGCGCCTAAGCGATATCGCAGGGACTGCAGCTACGATGCGTTCATCCCCGATCCCATCAGCCGGATCGAGATTCGAATCTCCGGGAACCTCGCAGCCGCCATCTCGGAGGCGGAGACCGAGATCTCAGGCTTGAACACCGGCCAGGCCGGGCACCTTGCGCCGCTCGCCCGCCTGCTGCTCAGGACCGAGTCGATTGACTCGTCCAGAGTCGAGGGCCTCCAGGTCGATACCCGCTCGTTGGCGCGAGCCGAGATCAAACTGGAGACCGGCAAAGCGGTCGGACCGCAGGCCATCGAGGTCCTGGCAAATATCGACGCAATGGAGCTTGCGGTCGAACGGGCCGCGGATGCCCGCGCGATCGAGGTCGGGGACTTGCGCGACATCCATCAAGCGCTGCTCAACAGGGTTTCACCGAAGATCGCTGGCCGCGAGCGCATCGTCCAGAACTGGATCGGCGGCAACGACTACAACCCGTGCGGGGCCGCCTTCGTTCCGCCTCCACCGGAACTGCTCGAGGAACTCCTGGCTGACCTCTGCGCGTTCTGCAACGAGGATGCTCTCTCGCCGCTGGTGCAGGCCGCGATCGCCCATGCGCAATTCGAGACGATACACCCGTTTGAGGACGGAAACGGGCGCACCGGCCGCGCGCTGGTACAGGTCATCCTGCGCCGAACGGGCCTCGCGCCAACGTTCGTGCCGCCGATCAGCGTGATGCTGGCGCGGCACAAGGACACCTACATACGAGGCCTGACGCTGTTTCGCGAGGGCGACCTGGAGGGCTGGTTGGGCACCTTCGCCGACGCAGCGGGGTCGGGCGCCCATCTGGCTCAGCGCTACCTGAAGAGGGTCATCGCGCTACAGCAGACATGGCGCGACCAGCTGCGCGCGTTGGCTTCGGCTCCCCGCGCGGATGCCGCGGCGTGGGCCATCATTGATATGCTGCCCGGGCATCCCGTCATGACGACGTCGATCGCTATGGCCGCAACCGGCCGCACCCGTCCGGCCATCGTGAACGCCGTGGAACAGCTTGTCGAGGCGAGAGTACTAACGCCGTTGTCCGAGTCCAGGTCGAATAAAGCCTGGGAGCCCGCCGGCCTCCTCGACCTCATCATGGGACTTGAAGAAGGCACGTCCATATAGCCCTTCCACAGAGACCTCCGTCCTCCGCAGTGACGCCGAGACAGCGTCGTCCTGCGATCACGACGCCATGCGACAGCGCCACATCGACCTCATACACAATCCCCAGCAGACCTCTGTGCCCTCTGTGCCTCCGCGGTGATTTCGAACCGTCGTCCCGCGATCACCACCCCATGCGACAGCGCCACATCGACCTCATACACAATCCCCAGCAGACCTCTGCGCCCTCTGCGCCTCCGCGGTGATTTCGAACCGTCGTCCCGCGCTCGCCGCCCATGCGACAGCACAACATCGACCTCAAACACGATCCCCAAACACCTCTGTGCCCTCTGTGCCTCTGTGGTGAATCAAGAATCACGGCGTCACCGTCCGTGGCTCTTCCGTCGGGAAGAAGCCGTTGCGGTCGACGTCGAAGCGGTACTCCGCGTCCGCGATCTCGCTGTACTCGATCCGGCGCTCCGTGATCAGCGCGCCCGCCAGGGACCGCGCCGTCACCACCTGCGGGAACCGCTCGCGCTTCAGCACGAACGTCCCCTGCCGGTTCGACGCCAGCTCCTGCGACTGACCGTCCTCGAACGAGATCATCACCGGCTCCGACACCAGGTTGCGGATCACGAAGCCGCGCTGCTGGCCCGCCTCGCCGCCGAACCGCGC
>JACRBR010000193.1 GCA_016213125.1 Chloroflexota bacterium
CCAGCGCCGGACGCGCGCGGTGTCGCTTCGGCGAACGCTGCCGGAGAGCCAGCGGGATCTCGGCGTGCTGGACCTGGCGGCTATCGAGCGGGTGCGGGATGAGGCGCGGCCGGCGCCGCGGGACGCGGAGGAGATGCATGACCTGCTGTTGCTGCTGATGGCGGTGCCCGCCGGTGCGGCCCGTGCTCTGCAAGCGGCGCCCCTACGCGATGAGCGCGCCGGTGAGGAGGATGGTGGGAGGGTTGTTGCGACGGGTTGGGCGCAGCAGGCTGCGCCCCTACATGAGGAGCTTGCCGCTGCCGGGCGCAGTGGGATGGTTGAGACGGCGTCGGGGCGGCTGTGGTTTGCGGCGGAGAACCTGCGGGCGATCGAGGTGCTGTACCCGGGCGCGGCGATGACGCCTCGGATCGTGTTGCCGGCGCACCTGGACGCAGCGGCACCTGCGCGTGAGGAGGCGGTGCTGGCGGCGGTGCGCGGGCACATGGAGTACCTGGGGCCGGCGACGGCACAGCAGCTGGCAGCCATGCTCGGGCTGGGCGAGGGCGAGGTGACGTCGGCGCTGGCGCAGCTTGAGGGCGAGGGGATCGTGCTACGCGGGCGGTTTACGCCGGCAGGCGTTCACGAGCACGGCGATCAGCGCTATCAGGACACCTCACCCCCCGGCCCCCTCTCCACGACGTGGAGAGGGGGAGACTTGACCGAAGAGTGGTGCGACCGGCGGCTGCTGGCGCGGATCCACCGGCTGACGCTGGACCGGCTGCGGAGCGAGATCGAGCCGGTGAGCGCGCAGGACTACATGCGGTACCTGTTCGCGCGGCAGCACGTGTCCGGCGGGCGCCGGCTGGAGGGAAAGCGCGGGCTGCTGGACGCGATCGCGCAGCTGGAGGGGTTCGAAGTCCCGGCGGTGGCGTGGGAGCGCGACGTGCTGCCATCGCGGGTGCTTAACTACGACCCGCGATGGCTCGACGAGATGGCGCTCGCGGGCGAGGTGGCGTGGGCGCGGCTTTCGCTGAAGAAGACGAACGGAGCGGGGCGCGCGTCATCGCCGCAGCGCGCGACGCCGATCACGCTGGCGCTGAGGCGCGACCTCGGCTGGCTGCTGGAGTCCGTGCGCGCGACGGAGCAGCCGCAGGATCCTGAAACGGGTGCGGCGGCGGCGACCTTGGATGCGCTGCGGCAGCACGGGGCGCTGTTCTTCGACGACCTTGCGGCGGCCAGCCGCCAGCTGCCGGTGCAGCTGGAAGAGGCGCTGTGGGACCTGGTGGCGCGCGGGTTGGTGGCAGGCGACGGGTTTTCGTCGCTGCGGCAGATCATGACGCCAGCAGGATCATCGCGGTCGGCGCGGGCGGCGCGGAGGCACAGCCGGTACGGTGGCGGGCGGGCGTCGCGCGCCACGCAGCCGCAGGGGCGGTGGTCGATTGTGCACCGGTACCAGCCGGAGCCTTCGCCTGCGGACGAGCTGGCGGAGCGCGTGGCGTGGCAGCTGCTGGCGCGGTACGGCGTGGTGTTCCGCGACGTGGTGGCGCGCGAAAACTTCGCGGTGCCCTGGCGCGAGGTGCTGCGCGCAATGCGGCGAATGGAGATGCGTGGCGACGTGCGCGGCGGGCGGTTCGTGAGCGGCTTCGTGGGCGAGCAGTACGCGCTGCCGGAGGCGGTGGACGGACTGCGCCGGGTGCGCCGGGAGCCGCGGACCGGCGAGACAGTGCGCATCAACGCGGCGGACCCGCTGAACCTGGCGGGGATCATCACACCGGGGCCGCGGGTGCCTTCGGTGCACACAAACGCGGTGATCTATCGCGACGGCGTGGTGGTGTCGGTCGAGGAGGGGCGGAAGACGGTGTCGCGCGAGGAAGCCGCGGTGTAGTTACGCCGGCTCCCGCGGGGCGAGTTCGTCAGCTCCCGGTGTCTCGAACCATGTTTGCCACAGGCGAATCTGATCTTCGGTGATGCGGAAGGCGGGCGGCGGTGATTCGGCGTTTCGCCTTTCAAGACGGATGAGAAGCTGCTCGATCGGTGCGTGGAGGAAGTGGAGTTCGCTGCGTGCGCCGGCCTCCGCGGCTCGGCGGCGGAACTCCTCGCGCTCGGCACGGGTCCAGACGCCGAAGTCCAGCACTACATCGACACCAAGCTTTAGCACGCGGATCGCGAGATCGAGCAACAACGTCTCGATCCGACTACGAAATAGTTCGTTCTCCTCGAACGTAATCCCATCGCCGAACATGCCGACGAGCCACTCGTCGGCCGTCAACCGCAGGGCGCCACAATCTGCCTCGATCGAGCGGGCGAGCGTGGTCTTGCCTGCGCCCGGCAGGCCACAGGTGAGGTGCAACGTGGGAGTGTATTTGGTTGGCAACAGTCCGCAGTGTACGGGAGGGGTAGTTCACGATATCAGCAGCAGCCTGAGAGAGGGTTCGCGCCCTGTTCATCGGCACCGATTCGCCGGTAATCTAACGCCGTGAAAAGCGTCGACCTGGTGATCCCCTGTTACAACGAAGAGCGGGTGCTGGCGGAGAGCGTGGAGAAGCTGCGGGCGTGGTGCGCGGAGCATCTGGCCGCGTACAAGTGGCGGGTGGTGGTGGCGGACAACGCATCGACAGACCGCACGCTGGCCGTCGCGCAGGAGCTGGCGGCGAACTATCCGGACGACACGGGGTTCATTCACCTGGACCGGAAGGGGCGGGGGCGGGCGTTGACGACGGCGTGGGGGCAGACCGACGCCGACGCGATGTGCTACATGGACGTCGACCTCTCGACCGACGTGAACATGATCACGCCGCTGCTGGCGGGGGTGCTGGAGGAGGGGTACGACATCGCGTACGGGTCGCGGGTGTCGAAAGGAAGCGACATCGAGCGATCGTGGAAGCGCGAGATCAACTCGCGCGGATACATCACGTTTATCAAGCTGCTGTTCTGGACGAAGGCGTCCGACTACCAGTGCGGGTTCAAGGCGATGACGCGCGAGGCGGCGGGGGCGATCCTGCCGCACGTGCGGGACGGTGAGTGGTTCTGGGACACGGAGCTGCTCATCATCGCCGAGAAGGGCCGGTGGAAGCTAAAGGAAGTGCCAGTGCGGTGGGTGGAGGATCCGGACTCCCGGGTGAAGTTCCCGCAGGACATCATCAAGATGGGGAGCCGGCTGGTGAAGCTGCGGTTTCGCCGCGGGCTGCCGCGGCGTAGGGGACAGGGGACAGGGGACAGGGGACAGTGATGCGCGGGCCTACGGCCCGCGTTCTGCTACACCTAGACGTAGACGTCGTCGCCTTCGACCCTGGTGGGATAGCTGGGGATGCCGCGCTTCAGGAAGCCGGGGAACGTTGCGTCCATCAACGCCTTGTACCAGGCGGGGTGGGTGACCCAGCTGCAAACGCCGCCATCGGCCACGTCGAACTTCGCGCCGTGGAGCGCGCACTCGATGACGGTGCCCTCGAGCTTGCCGTTGTGCAGGTGGCCGCGGAGGTGCGAGCAGCGGTCGCCGACGGCGTAGGCCTCGCCATCGATGTTGGCGACGAGGATCTCCTTGCCCCTGGCCTTGACGCCCTTGACGGTGCCCGGGGGAATCTCGGACAGTCTGGCGACACGCACGAACTCGGCCACGGAACCTCCTCGCCTGCTGATCGGGCGCGATTGTACCCAAGGCGCGGCCGAAGCGCTACGGGAACGCCTTCCGGGGCCGTTTGGCCCTCAACGGGCAACTAGACGCCGAAAGTGGCATCGGCCGTGCGGCAGTGCGCTAGAATCTGAGGCGCACCGCCGCGTCTTCCCCCGCTCGCGGCAGCGTCCGGGACAAGCTCCCGAATCGGCGTGGGAGCCGCCGCAACGCCGAGCTTGACGGCCCGTTGTTACCTGAGAGATGGCCGCGCGGGGCGCTTCCCGATAGGAAAGCGACGGCCTCGGCCCGGGACAAGATCTGGCTCATGCGAACCGTGACCCGCACGCTGCTGCTCCTGTTGCCCGCGGTGCTTGCCGTGCTGGCCTATGCGACACCGGAGCACGGTGTCCCCTCCGCCGAGGCGGCCAGCGGAGCCTGGACGGGCGACTACTTCAACAACACGACGCTGACCGCGCCCGTCATCGCAAGCGTGACGGAGCCGGCCACCACGATCCCGAGTTCAACACCCACCCTGGACTTCTTCTGGCCCGGATCGCCGCAGCCTAGCGTGCTGGCCGATGGGTGGAGCGTGCGATGGACGCGAGCGGACACGTGGGTAGCCGGCACGTACCGCTTCAGCGCCATCACCGACGACGGCATGCGCATCTACGTCGACAACGTGTTGAAGATGGACGCGTGGTTCGGCCAGGCGCCAACGCCGTGGTTCGTCGACGTTGCGATCGCCGCAGGCCCCCACACCTTGAAGGTGGAGTTCTACGACGGCGACAATGCCGCAACCGCCTATCTGCGTATCGAGAACGTGGCCACGCTGCCGGCCGGGTGGACGGGGGAGTACTTCAACAACCAGAACCTGACCGGACCCGCGGCGTTCACGCGCACGAACGAACCCGATCCCGCCTTCGATTGGCAGACAGGCTCACCGGATCCCTCCATCGACCCCAGCACGTTCAGCGTGCGCTGGACCCGGACCATGGACTTCAACGAGGGAGTGTACGAGTTCACCACGGTGAGCGATGACGGGGTTCGCGTGTACGTCGATGGCCAGCTCATCCTCGACTTCTGGATCGACCAGGGCGGTGAGCAGCACACTGCGAACAAGCAGATGACCTCTGGGCCGCATACGGTTGTCGTGGAGTATTACGAGAACCTCGGCGGAGCCTTGATGTACTTCACGTTTGGCTTCCGTCCCGATCTGGGCGGTTTCGTGACGGACGCGGTGGTATCGGGCCTGTTTGTACCAACGGCGTTCGCGTTCGCGCCGGACGGGCGAATCTTCATCACGCTGAAGGATGGCCGCGTCGTGATCTTCAAGGACGGCGCGCTCTTGGCGACACCGTACTACACCGTATCGCCGGTCAACGATTACCAGGACCGCGGGCTCCTGGGCATCGCGCTGGACCCCAACTTTGCCGCGAACGGCTTCGTGTACCTGGCGTTCACGTACGACAACAACCCCGCCGACATCAGTGGACCAAAAACGGCACAGGTAATCCGCGTCAACGCCACGACACCGGCGGGGGACGTCGCGAACGGAGCCACGAAACTGGTACTGCTGGGCACGCAGCCGGGAACGGCGCTGAAACCTTCCTGCCAGGATTGGGCGCTCACCGCCGACTGCATCCCCTCGGACTACGACAGCCACACCATCGGCAACCTGCGCTTCGGGGCGGACGGCATGCTGTACGTGGCCACGGGCGACGGCGCGAGCTACGCGACCGTGGACGTGCGGGCGCTTCGGTCGCAGTGCATCGGCGATCCAGCGCTCGATTGCGACGACACCGGTGGCAATGGAACTGTCGCGCGACTTTCGGGGAAGATCCTGCGGGTGAACCCGGCGAACGGGCAGGGGCTGTCCGACAACCCCTTCTACACAGGCGTGTTGACCGACACGCGGTCGAAGATCTGGGCGTACGGCCTGCGCAACGCCTTTCGGTTCACCTTCAAACCGGGGACGAACGTGATGTTCAGCGGCGAAGTCGGCTGGGACACGTACGAAGAACAGAACGTGATCACCGCCGGCGACAACCTGGGCTGGCCCTGCTACGAGGGCGACTTCGTCCAGGCGGGATACTCGGCGTACTCGATCTGCCAGGCGCTGCCTTCGAGCGCGGTGACGTTCGGGCTGTACACGTATGCCCACCCGCCGGGAGCGGCAGCGGTTGGCGGCGCGTTCACGGGGATGAACAGCTACAGCTCCGCGTACCAGAACACCTACTTCTTTGGCGACTACTCCCGAAACGAGATCAGCACGCTGAAGGTCGACGCATCGAACAACCTGGTGCCGGACAGCCTGAGCACGTTCTCGAGCTCGGCCGATGGCCCGGTGCAGCTGGAGGTTAATCCCGCCAACGGCGACGTGTACTACCTGTCGATCAACACGGGCGAACTCCGGCACATCCAGTTCGTCGGAGCCAACCGGCCGCCAGTGGCGGTCGCGAGTGCCGCACCCATGGCAGGCCTCGCGCCTCTCCTCGTCAACTTCAGCAGCGCCGGATCGTCGGACCTGGACGGCAGCGCCAGCCTGGGTGGGCCAGCGCCGTTCGGCACCGGGACGCACGCTCATAGCGTGGCGGTCGTGGATCTCAACGGCGACAGCAAGAACGATCTGGTGACGGCGAACGCCGGCGCAAACACGATGAGCGTGCTGCTCGGCAACGGAGACGGCACCTTCCAGGCCGCCGTCAGCTACGCCACCGGGCTGGAGCCCAAGTCCGTGGTCTTGGGCGACCTCAACGGCGACACCATGCTCGATGCGGTCACGTCGAACCAGGGGAGCAATAACGTCAGCGTATTGCTGGGCAACGGTAACGGCACCTTCCAGGCGAAGACCGACATCGCGGCGTGCGCCGGCGCACACGAGTCGACGCTGGCCCTCCTGAATGCCGATGCCAACGTGGACATCGCGTGCGCCGGGTGGGGCGCATCGCAAGCCGGCGTGCTGCTGAGTAATGGCAACGGCACCTTCCAGCCGATGACGACCTTCGCCGTAGGCACGGCCCCGCACTCGATTGTGGCTGGCCTCTTCAACGCCGACGGAAACCTGGACCTGGCGACGGCGAACAACGGTTCCGCCAACGTCAGCGTGCTGGTCGGCAACGGAAACGGCACCTTCCAGGCGGCCGTGAACTACGGCACAGGCTCCGGCCCGCACTCGCTGCGCGCAGCCGATCTGAATGTGGACGGCAACCTGGACCTCGTGACCGCGAACAACAGCAGCAACAATGCCAGCGTGCTTTTGGGTAACGGCACCGGCACCTTCCAGGCCGCCGTGAACTACCCGACAGGCAACACGCCCAAAGGCGTCACCATCGCCGATATGAACGGCGACTCCAAGCTGGACATCCTGACGGCCAACATCAACGGGAACTACCCGACGCTCATCAACCCGGGCGGAGACTCCATCAGCCTGCTGCTGGGGAACGGGAACGGGACTTTTCAGCCAAAAACCGACTACGTCACCGGACAGGGTCCGTTCGCGGTGGCCGCCGGCCTGCTGAACACGGACGCGAACATGGACGTCGCGACGGCCAACTGGTGGGACAACGGTGTCTCGGTGCTGTTGCACGGCTCGGGGCAGCCGATCACCTACTTCTGGGACTTCGGCGACGGCACGACCTCGACACTGGCGAACCCCTCGCACACCTACACGACGAACGGCAACAAACTCGTGACGCTCACCGTCACGGACCCGTACTTCCTGACGGACACGGCCCAGCTCACGATCCAGGTGGGGAACACGCCGCCTGCAGCCACGATCTCGTCGCCCGCGAACAACTCTCACTACGACATCGGCGACTCCATAACCCTCGGTGGTAGTGCGACAGACACCCAGGACGGGGCCATTCCGGGCGCAAACCTCGCGTGGAGCGTCGTGCTGGTGCACTGCTCCGACGGGACATACACCAGTTGCCACAATCATCCCCACTACACCACGACGGGCACCGGCGGCTCCTTCACGACCGACGATCACGGCGATTTCGTGTACTACGACATCTTCTTGACGGCCACGGACAGCGGCGGACTCACCGATACGGACAAGGTGACGATCACGGCCAACACCGTCGACATCACGTTCACATCGAACAGGGCCGGCATCCAGATCGCCGTCGACAGCTCGAATCAGACGGTGCCCTTCACCCACACGGTCCCGCG
>JACRBR010000201.1 GCA_016213125.1 Chloroflexota bacterium
CAAAGCTTCACCCGCGCGATGCGCGCGGAGAGGACGTCGCTCCGCACGAACGGATCGAAGGCCTCCCGTCGGTCGCCGCTCATCGGTGCTTCCAGGTCCGCCGGCGTCAGCCGGGTCGAGATGAGGCGGCTCACCTGGTCAGCGACGTCGAGTTCGCCTTCGTTCTGCGCGTTGTTGGCGATGACCCTGTCTGTGAGCCGGGTAAGAGCGGACCCAACGACGACGACCACGACAAACGCGGCGATGCCGAACCGCCAGGTGAGACTCACCTGCCGGTAATGCCGCAGAAGCGACGCGCCGAAGCGGCGAACCAAGAGCCCCTCCCTGGAACAGCCCAGAATCGCTTGCCTGAGTTGTCGGCATCGCCGCCAGGTCAAGACAGGGCCAAAGGGGCCCCATTGCGCCCTCAGCCCCATGCCCTCGGACGAAACCTGAAGGCGCTGTTCTCGACGATGACCTGCTCGGGGAGACCTGCGGCGCTCGATTCGGCTGGGCCTGCCATCGCCTGTCTCAGCTCCGTCTCGAACATCGGCCGCTATCCGGCACGGGCCTTCTTGACGGGTGCTGCTACCTCCACCCGGCTCTCGCGTTATCCAATGTGGGAGCTAAGATATGACGGCGGCGCGAAGGCCGCCTGGACTGTGGAGGATCACACCCGTGCGCGACCTGGTTCTTCTCATCGACCTCGATAACACGATCCTGGACAACGACAGCGTCAAGAAGGACATCGAAGCCCGGATGCTCGCCATCCTGGGCCCGCAGCTCGCGGCCCGCTTCTGGGAGCTGTACGAGATCGTCCGCAAGGACCTCGACGTCATCGACTTCTGGGAGCAGATGAAGCGCCTGAAAGCCGAGTTCCCCGATAACCCCGCCGTTGATGCGGCCGCCGACGCGCTCGCCAGCTGGGAGTTCGCCAGCCGCGTGTATCCGCGCGGCATCGAGACAGTCCTGCACCTGAAGAAGATGGGCATGCCCATCATCGTCTCGGATGGCGATGCCGTCTTCCAGCCCACCAAGATCCACCGGTGCGGCGTCACCGAAGCCGTCGATGGCCGCGTCCTCATCTTCGCCCACAAGGAAAAGCACCTCCCCTTCGTCGAGGCGCAATTCCCCGCCGAGCACTATGTCCTCATCGACGACAAGCCCGGCATCCTCATGCGCAGCAAGGCCGCACTCGGCGATCGGCTCACCACCGTGCACGTCCTCCAGGGCAAGTACGCGCTCGACCCCAAGCACGCCGTCGACTATAAGCCCGATATCGTCGTCCAAAACTTCAGCGACCTGTTGCAGTACACCAGGGAAGACTTCGCAAGGCCCCGCAAGGCGGCCGCCGCGGTCGCCGCCTCGGGCGGCTAACATACAGGGAGTGCACGTGCGCCGCCCCGGCGGCTGCCCATCACGTCGAGCGTCAGGAGACCGGCACCGGCCGGCGCCAAGGAGGCGATGAGATGACCGTAGCGACGAAGATCGATGTTCCCGCCGATGTCCCGTCGGCAAACCAGGGCCTCTACGAACAGAACTTCCACACCATGACCAAAGGCACCGGCCGCCTCATGCTCTTCGCCGGCGACCAGAAGGTCGAGCATCTCAACGACGACTTCTACGGCGCCCTCTCCGACGGCACCCCCATCGTCCAGGACGATGGCGACCCGGAGCACCTGTTCCGCATCGCCCGCGAAGGCGTCATCGGCTGCTACGCCACCCAGCTCGGCCTTATCGCCCGCTATGCCCGCGACTACACGACCATCCCCTACCTCGTGAAGCTCAACTCGAAGTCCCACCTCATCAAGACCTCACAGCGCGACCCCCAGAGCCTTGGCTGGGTCACCGTCGATGACGCCCTCATCCTCCGTGGCAAAGGCGTCAACGTCGTGGGCGTCGGCTACACCGTCTACCTGGGTAGCGAGTTCGAGTCCGAGCAGATGCGCGAGGCCGCCCAGGCCTGCTTCCAGGCCCACCGCGCCGGCCTCCTCGCCGTCCTCTGGATCTACCCGCGAGGCAAAGCCGTCCCCAAGGAACAGGACCCTCACCTCATCGCCGGCGCCACCGGCCTCGGCGCGACCCTCGGCGCCGACTTCGTGAAGGTCAACTACCCCAAGCCCGAGGATGGCACGCCGCCCGCGGTCGCCTTTAAGGAGGCCGTCCAGGCAGCCGGCCGCACTCGCGTTATCACCGCAGGCGGCGGCAGCACCGACGTCCGCAAGTTCCTCCAGACCCTGCACGACCAGATCTTCATCGCCGGCGCCTACGGCAGCGCCACCGGCCGCAACATCCACCAGAAGGCCCTGCACGAGGCCGTCCAGATGACCAACGCCATTTCCGCCATCACCTACGGCGGCCACACCGTCGACGAGGCCATGGCCGTCTACGAAGGCAAAGAACGCTTCTCAATCTGAGCGAACCATCGGCCAACAACAAAGCGGGCAGAGCGAGGTCTTGGTCATGAGGACTTCTGATCCTGCGTTGGTCTTTTCTTTTCTGATCGTCGTGTTGGGGCTGGCGGCCGTATCAGGTGAATTCCTCGCCACGCTCTACCTGATCGATCGTCTGGCGAGCCGCACTTCGGTGTTGGCGAATCCGCTGGTTGCCGTTGCGATTATGGGCTGCTTCGCAACCTGCCAGGTAGCGCTCATCATTGGGTTGGCGAGGTACCGCACGTTCGCTCATGCGTTGGTCACGTCGTCGAACGGCTCAATCGCCTCGAGCACGTGGGCGGAAGCCTCGAACGATGAACCAGCGTTAGCGACAAAGCCGCTGTTCGTGGGCGACTGAAGAACCAGACTGCCGCGCCGCGAACTGCGGTTCATTCGTGGTTCACCCGATCCGCGCCAGCGCCTCCCGCTCCACCACCCGGTACACCTCCGCCAGCGCCATCCCCCGCGCCTCCGCGAGCCGCCGGCACGCCTCGTACTCCGGCGCCACGCGGGGTGCCTCACCCGGCAGGCGCTTCACCTTCACCGCCGCCGGCCCCAGGCTGCTCTCGAACTCCAGCACCTCGCGTTGCGCCTCGTGCCGCGACACCGCGCTCACCCGCACCCCCAGCGTCGACGTCTCCCGCAGCAGCACCGCCGCGATCGCGTCCTCGTGCTCGGCCGCGCACAGCACCGACACCATTACCCCCGGCCGGTTCTTCTTCATCTGCACAGGCTGGAACCACGCGTCGGCCGCTCCCGCCGCGAACAGCTTCTCCTGCACGTAGCCGTAGATCTCCGGGTTCATGTCGTCGATGTTCGTCTCGATCAGCAGCATCGAAGGTCGCGCCTCCGCCGCCTCCCCCACCCACAGCCGCAGCGCGTTCGGCCACCCCTCCGGGTCCCGCCCGCCCGCGCCGTACGCCACGCGCTCGACGTGCATGGCCGGCCGCTCGAACGCCGCCAGCGTCGTCACGATCGCCGCGCCCGTCGGCGTCACCATCTCCATCGGCCGGTCCCCGCCCGATGCTGACATGGGCGCGTTGGCCATCGCCATGATCTCCAGCGTCGCCGGCGCCGGCACCGGCAGTTCACCGTGCGCCGAGCGCACGGTCCCGGCCCCCGCCGGCAGCGCCGAGCAGTACAGCCGCTCGATCCCCAGCATCCGCAGTCCCACGACTGCGCCGCACACGTCGACGATCGCGTCCAGCGCCCCTACTTCGTGAAAGTCGATCTGCTCGGGCGTCACCCCGTGCACGCGCGCCTCGGCCTCGGCCAGCCGCCGGAACACCTCGGTCGCCCGCGCGCGGTCCTCAGCCGCCAGCGATGATCCGTCGATGATCGAGAGCACGTCCGGCAGCTTCCGGTGCGGTTGCGGCGCCTCCGCCAGGTCCACGTGCGCCAGCGTCGCCGCGATGCGCCCGCGCTTCACGCTCTCCGCCCGCAGCGACCACCCCTCGACGGACAGCTTCCGCAGCTCGCCCGAGAGCGCGTCCGCATCCACCCCGGCATCGATCAGCGCCCCCAGCAGCATGTCGCCGCTGATGCCCGAAAAGCAGTCCAGGTACGCTACCCGCACCATCATTCCTCCGCCCACATCGTACACCGAGCGAACAACGCGGAAACGGCAGCCAGAGGCTGCCGCGGTCGCTCCACAAACTACAAGCTACGAACTAAGAACTAACCTTGAACGACTCCAGGAACGCATCGAAGATCGGCTTGTACTGCGTCCCCTGCCCGCTCGGCGTCGTCATCGTCACGATCCAGTCGCACTTCCCGGCGCTGAACAGCACATCCTGCTTGTCCAGCGGCGGCGTGCCCTGCTGGTTCTGCGACTCGAACTGGTACGTCAGCGCCGTCGCGTCCACCCCCGCAACCCGGAGCTGCGTGACGACAATGTTCTTGTTCAGCCCGATCCGCGACGTCTTCGTCGCCTCGAACGAGATGTGGTCGGCCGCCGAAGCTTGCTTCGCGACGATGCAGTTAATGCTGATGTTCGCCTGCACCGTCGCCCCCGCCGTCAGCGGCTCGAAGATCACGTCCGCGCTCGCGTCCGACGTCTGGATCAGGTTCACCCGCACGTTCCATCCCTGCGGGAACGTCGCCGTGTACCCCTTGCTCGCCGATGAGTCGATCTGGTTCCCCGTGATCGCCGGCGTCGGGAACGGCGTGACGTTCGCCGTCACCACTGACTTGGAGATGGTCGTGATCCCCGGCGTCACGATCGCCACGCCTCCGCCGTCATCGTCGCAGGCAGCAGCTCCAAGCACTGCCACGGACGTGGTTATCAGGACGATCCAGCGGGTGAACGACATCAACGGCTCCATTCCCGGTGTGGTCAGGGTGCGGCGCATCATAACACCGCCCTGCCACCCCCGCCACGCACCGTCAAACCTCGACAATCCCTGCGCCCGGCCAGCCCGCATTGTCTCCAGCCTCTCGCTCGTCAACACTGTCACCCATAACTGAGCACTGACAACTGAAAACTGAGAACTGCCCTGCGCCACTCCATCGACGAACGCGACGCACGCCGCCTCCTTGGCGGTGGTCCCGTTGCCCTGCTCACCACCTCGTGGCACGGCAACTGGAACGTCATGCCCGCCGTCTTCACCACGCCCCTCAGCATCGACCCGCCACTCATCGGCGTCGCCGTCCACCCCCCCCCCCAC
>JACRBR010000202.1 GCA_016213125.1 Chloroflexota bacterium
GCGTTCTTCGCGCTCTACGGCGGCGCTGTCGCCGACCGCGTTCCCAAGCGCGTTGCGCTCGCCCTCGCCTACAACGTCCAGGCCGTGCTCTGCATCTTCGTTCCCATCTTCTTCGGCACCGATCTCTCCTCGGTGCTCTTCCTCATCTTCGCCGTAAACCTCCTCGGCCAGCTCTCCGGCCCCAGCGAGTCCGCAGTCCTCCCCCTCGTCGCCACCGAACAGCAGCTCGCGTCGGCCGCGTCGCTTGTCAGCCTCTCCTCGAACATAGGCACCGCCTTCGGCACGGCCGTCCTCGCACCCATTCTCGTGCGCGTGTTCAACGAGCAGGCCGTCTTCACCGTCTCCGGCCTCATGCTCTTCCTCGCCGCCAGCCGCGTCTTCGACCTCCCGACGGGCGAACCGGAGCACAAGCTCGATCTTCGCCGCAGACCACAGGTCAACGTCCGCGCCACCGTCCGCTGGATCGCGCACGAGCGCGCCGTCGCCACCATGATCTTCGTCGCCGTCCTCGCCGGCACCGCCAGCATCGTCGTCCAGACGCTTGGCCCCCGCTACGTCCAGAGCGTCCTCGGCGTCGATCCCGCCGATGCGGTGTACGTCTTCGCCCCCACCACGCTGGGCCTGCTGGCCGCGCTGTTCATCACGCCCGCTCTTGTGCGCATGTTCGGCGAACGCCCCGTCGCCCTCGCCGGATTCGCCGTCATCACCGCCGTGCTCTTCGCGCTGGGCATGGTCGAACAGGTCGCCGATCTCGTGAACCCCATCAACCCGCTGCGCATCACGAGCACGTTTGGCGTCGATATCAGCCGCGATCTCGCCGCCGCCGGTTTCCTATCGATCCTGCTCGGCTTTGGCCTCGCCCTCACGCAGATCTCCGTGCAGACCTACATCAACCGCCGCGTGCCGCTGCGATTCCAGGGCCGCACCTTCGCCCTGCAGAGCATGCTCAAGAACGGCGCCACGATCGTGCCCTTGCTCACGCTTGGCGCGGCCGCCACCGTCGTTGGCGTGCGGCCCGTGCTGATACTGTCGCCGTTTGCGTTGCTCGTCAGCGCCGTCTTGCTTGTCCGCCTCAGTTACAGCTTCCGCGGCGAGGCCGCGCCCGGCCGGCTCGACGTCTTGTCGTCCTACTGGGAAGAGTCAGGCGAGCCGATCTCCGACTTGGACGACCCTGGCCCCCGGCCGCCGCGCACGGAACACCGTCACTATCGCGAACATCACCGCACATAGGACCGCCGTCACCCCGACTCCCTGGGTCGCACCGGCGCCCACCAGCACGCGTCCCTGCAGCCACGGGATCGCGATGCCTCCCGCGTTCCCCAGCGTCACCGTCGGCCAGATCGGCCCGAAGAAGAACCCCGCCCCGAACGCCGCCGCCGCGGCAAGCGCGATGTTCCCCGAAGAGAACGTCAGCACCAGTGACGCGATCCCTCCGCCCGCGCACGCCCCCGCAAGCAGCAGCGATGGCTCCCGCCCGTCCCGGAAGTACCACGCGGTCACGAACCGCCCCGCCGCGAGCGCGCCCCAGTACCCCGCCGCGATCAGCGCCGCCCCGAACACGCCCGCGTCCGCCGTGTCCCGCGCGAACGTCGAGACCCACGTCCCCAGCCCGAACTCCGCCCCCACGTACAGGAACAGGACTCCGCCCATGACCCACGCCGTCGCCGATGATGGAGGCTTGAACTCCTCGTCCGGCGCCGCGAACGCCCGGTGCGCGCTGACGTCCGCCAGGATCATCAGCGCCAGCGCCGCCAACAGCAGCCCGCAGATCCCCGCGTACACGATCTCGCGGTCGCCCGTCGTCGAGAGCACCGCCCCCGCCCACACGGGCCCCGCGATCGCCCCCAGCGCGAAGAAGATGTTCAGCTTGTTCAGCGCGCTCGGCACGTCGTCCGATGTCGCTGGTATGAGGATGTGCGTCCCCGCCACCACGAACCCGTCGCCGATCCCGATGATCAGCCCGGACGCCAGCACCAGCGGCCACGTCGGCGCAAACCCAAGCGCCAGCGTTCCCATCAGTTGCGCACCGAGGCCCACCGCGCACAACACCCGCGTGTCTCGCCCGTGCAGTGCGAACGCCACCAGCGCCGAAGAACCGATCGACCCGATAAAGAACGCCGTCATCAGCAGCCCCGCCGTGTCCAGCGCGATGTCGACGTCCCCCGCCAAGAACGGCAACACCGGCCCGATCGTCGCCGCCGATACCCCCAAACAGAAGATCGCCACAAACGCCGCGATGTGGAGGAGCCGATAGCCCGGGTCGTCGTTTGTCACTGGTGGCAGCCTATGTCTTCCCGATCCCAGGCTCTAGCCTCCCCGCCCCAGGTCGGCCGCTGGATCCTTACCGAAATGGGGCTCTATGGCAGATGACGGAGCTTCCGTGCGGTGCTCTAATCGACCAACATCGCCGAATACCCACCTGTCCCCGGCTAGAAACAACCGAGTGTGCATTCTTGAAAAGGGGGAGACGTGTCCAGATTCCTTCTTGCATCCATCTTGGTCATGGCGACCCTCTTCGTGGTAGGTGCGCGTGACATGCGCAGCGCTTCGGCGGCTCCCCTCCAGTGCTTCGATGGAGAAACCACCCTGGCCGTGGACGCGTCCGGGGGTGCGACTTCGATTTCACTCGTCTCTGCCCCATCGTGGTGCTTCCCGCCCGGTGGCGGCACGCTAACCATCAACGGCGACACCTACACCTATACGGTGATCGCCGCCAACGTCGCGAGTGGGCTCGTGCCTGCGCTGCCGACGGGCTACGCCGCGGGCGCTCTCGTGCGCGGCCCGCTCAACATCGAGGTGCTGCAATGCCTCGGTGGTGCGCCGCCCACAGGGCCTGTGAACCCTACCGGGCCGTTCCTCTGCGGCATAAGCTCGTCTGAGACGTCCGCGCCCGTCGATACCGTGGTCGCGGCCTATGACTTGACCATACTTCCCGCTGGCAATCGCTATTCGTCTCTGCCCCTGACGTTCACACCAAGTGGCGCCGGCGAGTGGCAGGAGGTGGTCCCGGCGTGTGGCGGTGTCTCTGCATTCAATGAATGCTTGGGAGGCAGCATCGCAGGCGACTACACGATGGTGGTGGATTCCTTTTGTACCGTTGG
Organism: Chloroflexota bacterium; assembly: GCA_016213125.1. Classification (GTDB taxonomy): domain Bacteria; phylum Chloroflexota; class Dehalococcoidia; order DSTF01; family JACRBR01; genus JACRBR01. The sequence goes on from JACRBR010000202.1 coordinate 3,102, forward strand.
CGCGGATGATGTCTTTAGTGCCCCCGGCTCGAATGGTGGGGACCCGGCTCTGGAATGGCCGAAGGTCGATCCGGACGGCCTCGGCCCTATGACTGGGTGGAACAGCCACATGCTCGTGCGAACCGCCGCGTCCGCATCCCGCGGGGGTGGTGGCCTGCCCGTCGGTGGCGACAACGTATACGTGCCTGAGGTAGCCCCTCAGCCGTTGTTGGCACCCGACCCGTTCACCTTTGCTTCCCTCGATACAGTGATACTCGTTCAAATCTTCCTTGGCGGCACCGCCCCGTTCCCGCTCCCGGAGCCTATCCGTCTCCAGCAGGCGGCCTACGAATCGCCATACAAGCCGGGCCTTCTTGTCGCTGCCACGATTCTCGGCGACGATCCCAATCCCGGTACCGATGAGCTGCTCTGTTTCGACCCGAATAGCACCCTCTCAGGCCCGCAGCATTCCTTACTGACGCGTACGGTCATCAAGACGCCAGCAACACCCGGGCTCTACCCTCGATGGATGCTCCTCACGTCCAACCCGGACATGGGCGATGCCTCAGTAGGGCGATTCCTCGACGCCACCTGTACCAATGTTGGTGCATTCGCCGGCGCGGACTCCGATAACGACTGCCTGCCCGACGCGGATGAACCCATGCTGGCGTGCATCCTCGACTCTGACTGCGACAACGATCTCCTGCCCGACGGCGTGGAGAAGTTCAACCGCTCCTGTATCATCAACGCCGACGTTGACCTGGATGGCGCGACCGACTTCGATGAGATGTACAGCTTCACGCGCCCCGGCAATGGCCCCGACGGCTGCACGGCCAGCACGGCGTGCTCCGTGAGATATCCGACGCTGGATATCGATCCTGTGACACCCGGCGTCCAGAGCAGCCCCTTCACCGACACGAACGATACCGACTGCGACGGCTCGAAGGACCCGCAGGATACAGGCGCCGGCTTTCCAGCGGATGCGACCGACGACGACAACTGCCCGTCGGTCTTCAACCCCCAACAGGAGAACGAAGACGCAAAGCCCGAGTATCACGGAGCGGGACCGGGCACTGGCGACAACACCAACCCCGATCAGGACTGGAAGGGCGATGCCTGTGATATGGACATGGACAACGATGGCCTGTTGAACTTTCAGGAGGCCAGGCTCCGCATCATTCCGTGGACCGGATTTAACGGTGTGTGTAGTTTCTCATCCGTCGGCGTCTTGACGCCCCTGGACCCCCTCGATGGTGACACCGACAACGATCTCATTCTCGACGGTGCGGAGTGCCGCCTCGGCAGCCGGCCCGATATGGCCCTAACGGCAGTGGCGACTTGCGTCCGGGTGCCAGTTATTGACCCCGATGGTTGCGCCCAGCCGAGATTGACGGCTACCAACGACGCCGACGGCGACGGCCTGTTCAGATTCTCTTCGTTCGACCACCCGCAGGTGGAGAACTTCTTCCGCACCCAGTCCGTCTGCTGCTTGCCGGGCGGCGGACTCATCATGGACATCGATGGCGATGGCCTCATTGGAGTCGCGGACAAGGACTCCGATCGCGACACATTGGGGCTCGCGATGACTGGCGTGGTCCTCCAGGATGGTGTGGAAGTTAAGTTCTACGGTACGCGCCCCGGTGCCATCGACACGGACGGCGATGGCTGTCTCGATGCCGAGGAGGTTTTGGATACCAGCGGGGACCGCAAGGTCACTGCCGGCGACCAACTCGGATTCATAATCAGGAAGAACATGGCACCTGCCTTTGGCAAGCTTGACCCCGACAACGACGGCGACATCGATAATCCCGACCTCATCAACTACGACGCCAACAAGAACAGGTCGCTCGACGCTGGTGACCAGCTCATGATGGCCGCTGTAATTGCGGCCCCGGGCGCCTGTCCGACCTCGCAGCAAGCCAGCAAGGTGCTGAACGGCTCCGTCTGGTAGCGGGCGTTACGGTGTGGACCAGCAGAAAAAGAGGAGGCCCAGTGATGAGCCTCCTCCTAATCTCCGCTGATCCCGCGTCTTCTGGTTACAACCTAAATCAGATCCCCGCCGCAGGCCGGCGCCGTCGTCCCGTGCTCCTTGTACGCCTTCAGCAGGTTCCGCCCCACCGTCCACCGGTGTACCTCGTCCGGCCCGTCGACCAGCCGCTGCGACCGGATGCTCGTGTACCACCGCGCCAGCGGCGTGTCCTGGCTGTAGCCCAGCGCGCCGTGTAGCTGGATCGCCGTGTCCACCACCTTGTGGACCATGTTCGCCAGGTACACCTTCGCGATCGAGTTCTCCTGCCGCAGGTCCATCCCTTTCTCCGCCTTGTACGCGATGTGCAGCAGCATCAGCCGCGCGATGTACAGCTCGCTCGCGCAGTCCGCCAGCATCCACTGCACGCCCTGGCGCTCCGCCAGCGGCTTGCCGAACGTCGAGCGCTCCAGTACGCGTTTTGTCGCCATGTCCAGCGCCCGCTGGGCCATCGCGATGTTGTGCATGCCGTGACGCAGCCGCCCGTACGCCAGCCGGTGCTGACCCATGTTGAACCCCTGGCCCTCGCCGCCGACGATGTTCTCGTGCGGCACCACCAGGTCCTTGATGATGATCTCGGCGTGCCCGGCGCCCATCATCTCGCCCAGCTCGCTCTCCGGGTTCATCGTCTTCACGTTGCGCTGGATCTGGTAGCCGGGGTTCGGCAGCTCGACGAGGAACGTGCTGAACTGCTGGTGGCGTGGCGCGTCCGGGTTCGTCTTCGCCATCACCATCGCGATGTCCGCCGCCGTCGCCCCGCTGCTGAACCACTTCTCGCCGTTCAGCACCCAATGGTCGCCGTCGCGCACGGCGCGCGTCTGCATGCCGGTCGCGTCCGCCCCCGCAGCCTTCTCCGTCATCGAGTAGCAGATGCGCTTCTCGCCGTTCAGCAGCGGCTTCAGGAACTTCTCCTTCTGGAAGTCGGTGCCGTAGGTCAGGAGCGTCAGCATGGTCGCGTCGTCCGGGCCCTGCGTGTTCATCGCCAGCGCGCCCAGGTGGCTCTCGCCCAGCTCCATCTGCACCAGCGCGTTCGCCAGCGGCCACAGCCCCATCCCGCCGTGCTCCTTCGGGATGAACGGGCACCACAGCCCCTGCGCCCGTGCCTTCGCCCGCAGCTCCCCCAGCACCTCCTTGTACGGCCGCCGCTCCAGCTCCTTCTCCGCCGGAATGCAGACCTCCTGCACAAACGCCCGCACCCGCCCCCGCACCTCCTGCGCCTCCGCCGGAATCTCAAAGTCGATCATCGTCGTGCTCCTCTTCTCCTGTTCCGTACTGCCGTTTCAGTCATCTGACCTGTCTTTGCCTCGGAAGTTCCCGCTCGACACCCAGTACTGGCGGGACACCCAGTACTAGAGGGGCTTTAGCCCCTCCGAATGCAGCGGCCGGCTCCCATCCTCATGTGTGCGAGGCGCAAGCCCCCCACGTACGATCCTGAGCGAAGCGAAGGATCTTGTCGCGACCATCACCATCTCCCCATGCGACAGCGCCAAAGCGCGTTCGAGCTGTCATCCTGAGCGAAGCGAAGGATCTTGTCGCGACCATCACCATCTCCAGATGCGACAGCGCCACACCAACCTCACGCGCGATCCCCACCGCACCTCTGTGCCCTCTGTGTCTCTGTGGTGAATTTCAACCACCAGCCATCAGCGACTCAGCCCGCAAGAACAACCCCAGCGTCGTCGCGTGCAGCATGTCCCCCACCGCCCGCGGCGCCTTCCCCGCGTACGCCCGCGCGTTCGTCCCCTCCAGCACGATCCCCAGCTTGAAGCACGCCAGCACCCCGTACCAGTTGATCGCCGAGAGATCGCGGTCCGACCGCTCCCCATACGCCGCCACCAGCTCCGCCGTCGTCGGCAGTCCGCCCGCTGCCGCCAGCCCCCCGCCCACCGCGCCCGCCGCAGGCCCGCCGCCGTCCTGGTTCGGCCATGTCGCCAGCAGCCATCCCAGGTCCAACAACGGGTCGCCGATCGTGCACATCTCCCAGTCCACGATCGCCACCAGTTCCGGCCCCGTGTGCGAGAACATCACGTTCGCCAGGTGGTAGTCCCCGTGGATGATCCCCGGGCGCGATGGCTCCGGCCGGTTCGCGTCCAGCCACGCCGCCACTGACTCCACGCCCGGGATCTCCGGCCCCGGGTACCCCTCAAACCTCGAGTACGACTCCAGCTCCGAGATCCAGCGCCCCACCTGGCGCTCAAGGAATCCCTCAGGCTGCCCAACGTCCCCCAGCCCCACCGCCACGTGGTCCACCGCCGCCAGCCGCGCCGCTGCGTCCGCCATCTGCAAGCCCATCGCGTGCCTGATCCCCGCGTCCGACGCGTGCAAGGCCGGCAGCCCGACGCTCGGGTTGAACCCGTTGACTGGCTCCATCAGGTAGAACACGGCGCCGCCCATCACGGCCTCGTCCATGCACCCCGCGATGAACCCCGGATGCGGCACGTCCGTCCCCGCCAGCGCCTGCAGGAAGCGAGCCTCGCGCCGAAGCGCGTCGTTGCTCTTCGGCCGCAGGTGCGGCGGTCCGCGCCGCAGGACGTAGTCGCGCCCCCCGCGCCGGAACCGCAGCAGCACGTTCTGCGTCCCGCCCGCCAGCGTCTCCACACCCTCGAAGCCACCCTCCGGCAGCCCCCCAGCGGTCAGACCCTCGGCCGTCATCCAGCCGTCCAGCACGTCGAAGTCAATGACCTCACGTTCGATGCCGAAGTTTGATCCGTCGCCGCTCATTGAATCGTCTCCAGCGCCTGGATCTCCGCGCAGGATTTGCGCGCACGGACCCGCGCCGACCGAGGATAGCTCAAAGCGGCCCGCGCGTCCGTGCGCCCGCGTCGGTCCGCCCGCCTCGGTACGCCGCAGCACTAATCACTAACCACTAACTACTAAGAACCATCCTGACCGTAGCTGTCAGCAGTCCATGCCAAAGTGATCCAGCATCCTGGGACCTCCCGCGCCGTCTCCCCTACGCTCGCGCCATGCGCAACGCGAACAGCATCTTCTCCTCCGCCGCACACTCAGACGCCCGTCCGCTGGGCGCCCGTCTGTCCAGGAGGCCCTGGACCCGTCAATCAAACGCGAAGCTGAAACGTTTGATCGCCAGAAATTCCTGTCAATCAATCCAATCAAACCCGAAGCTGAGATCGTTGATTGCCCGGCACCCCACCCAATCAAACCAATCAAACGCCCGAAGCTACGCGCCTGCCCCCCGCGCTCCGTCGCAGATTCAGCCGCCGCGTTCAGAAAGACGAAAAATCGATCAAACGGCCCCGCGCTCGGCGCCGCGCTCCCGCTCGACCAGCCGCCGCTCGTAGATCAGCCGCTCGTAGTACGAGAGCACCCGCTGCGACACACGGTCCCATCGGAAGTGCTGCGCCCGGTCCCGGCCGTGGGCCACCATCTGGCCGCAGCGCGCCGGATCCCGCAGCAGCTCGATCAGCGCGTCCGCCAGCGCCTGCGGGTCCTCCGGCTGCACCAGCAGCCCCTCCACCCCGTGCGTCAGCACCCCCGCGAACCCGTCGATGTTCGACGCCACGATGGGCAGCCCCGCCGCCATTGCCTCCAGCAGCACGATCCCCTGGCTTTCGAACCCGGTGTTCGGCGCGCAGAACACGTGCGCGCTGTGGTGGTATCGCGGCAGTTCGTCGAACGGCACGTAGCTCCGGAAGTGCACGTCGTGCAGCTTCGCCCGCCGCACCGCGCCTTCCCAGCGGTCGAACTTCCCTGCCCCCACAACGATGAGACGGCTGTCCGGTATCGCCCGCTGCACCCCCACGAACGCGCGGATCAGGTACCGCAGCCCCTTCCGCTTCTCCGGCCGCCCCACGAACAGCACGTTCTTCTTGCCGTCCATGAACTCCGGCAGCGGCGCCACGTCCTGCGCGAAGTGCTCTACGTCCACTCCGTTTGGGATCACGTTGTAGTACCCCGGGAAGTACTGCTCGATGTGCTTCACCGCCGCCGACGACACGGCGATCTTGCCGTCCAGCTTCGTCTGCCAGCGTTTGATCAACCGCCTTCCGTACACGTAGAAGAAGTTGGACTCCCGCGCCGCGTGCCACGTCCCCACGTTCACCGTCGTCGAGTACCGCAGGAACTGGATCGGAAGCTGCGGCATGAACGGCTCGTGCACGTGCACGATGTCGAACCCTTCCTCCAGCACCGCCTTCACCTTCCCCGCCGTCCGGAGCGACAGCGTGATCCGCGCGATCGACCCGCTCACCCGCAGCGGGATCGGCCGCCCGATGATCGTGATGGGACAGACGTCGCTGTGGGCCTCGCCCACCCCCGGCGCGATGATGTGCGGCTGATGACCCAACCCCACGAACTGCTCTGCCAGGTGCGCGATGTGGTTGTTCACCCCCCCGCTCACCGCCCAGTCGTACGGCGACACCAGCGCGATCTTCATCGCTCGCCTGCCTTAGGCCCGTCCGCTTTCGGACGCTGCGGCACGTGGCTGACGATGAAGCTGCGGATCGTCGGCGCCCACCCCATGTTCCGGGGCGTCGCCATCATCCCCCGCCACGACTGTACGGCGATGTTTCGGTACCCCAGCTCAGACATCCGGGGCGCCCGGCCGGCTTCGCCGGATGTCGCCTTCGTCTCGATCGCCCGTCGCAGGTCGGCTGCCGTGCGCCCCTCGAATACCGTCCGCGCGCTCCCCACCGCCGCGAGGAAGTGCGCGTCGCTACAACCCACGGCCGCCAGGTGGAATCGGTCCCGGTTCAACGCGCGCGCCCGCGCGGATGTTACCCGCCCGGCCGGGCTCATGTTGTACTCCTCGATCGCGTCGAAGTACACGCCATCGTTTCCCTTGGCGGCGGCAACCCGGTCCAGCACGCGCGTCTTGACGCTCCGCGTCAGCCACGACAGCGGATGCGGCACGATTGCGATGCCCCCCTGGGTGTGGATGGCCTCCAGAGTGGGCTCCATGCGCCTGAAGCTCGGGATCGGCTCGTCGACGAACAGCGCCACGAGATGTCCGTCCAGCGTGGTCACCTCGATGCCGCAGATCACGTCGAACGAGTACGCGCGCCGCGCGTGCAGCTCCCGCGCCTCGTCAGCCGCCCCCAATGTGTCGTGTTCCGTCACCGCGATGACGTCGAGGGTGCCCATCCTCGCGACGTGGTCCAGCAGTTCCGGCACGGTGGCCATGCCGTCGCCGTACCGGGTGTGTGTATGGAGATCGGCCGTTCCCATGGTTGCCCATTGTAAGCCGAAGCATCGGCTGACCGGCGGTCGCCCATATAAGCGGCAAATCTCCGTACCCGGGCGTCCGGGATTTCCGTAGTCCCCACGATCCGGTCACCTTCCGCCGCTGCGAAACTTGGCATGAAGGAGCGCCAGCGGCGGGAGTGAAGGGAGAAAGGATGGCAAATACCGCAGACCCGGCCGGTCCTCATCCCAGCGGGTGAGTGCCTCAGAAGCACCAGAGGAAAATAGACCAGCCAGGGGCTGGAAGAAGGAGCGAACAAATGAGTCACCGTTCGACCGAGTTGGCCAATCAACTGGAACAGGCCGTCGCCGAGTTCGGCAAGACGATACAAGGGTGCTCGGATGAGGCGTGGGCCGCGGCCTCCGACGCCGAGGGCTGGACCGTCGCCCAACTGGCGCAGCACGTGGCCGGCCAGTTCCCGCTCGAGATGGAGTTCATAACCGCGGCGGCCGAAGGCAATCCGTTGCCCCCGTATACCTGGGACGACATCAACAGCAGAAACGACGGCCGCGCGGGGCGCAATATCACGGCGGCCAAGGCGGATGTCCTGCGGGAGCTGGGATCGAACGCGGCCGTCACCGCGGCCTATCTGCGCGCGCTGACCGACGAGCAGCTTGACCATGCAGCGCCGCTGGGGCTCGCGGACGGCGCGATCGTCACCACGCAGCAGCTCATCGAAGGCGGAGTCTTGATCGCCCATGTGACGGGGCACCTCGAGTGCATCCGAACCGCAAAGGTGCCGACGGGCGCTCGGCGGTAGCCAGTGCATCACGCAGCCGGCGGGCGGAACGCGTTCCGCCCGCCGGCTCAGTCAGAGGGCGGTCACGTGGAAGAGCTCAGTGCGAAACGTCGAGATACGAGGCTGAAGTTGCTGTGCGTCCTCGCCCATCCCGATGACGAGTCGCTCGCCATGGGGGGCATCCTGGCAAAGTACGGCGCGGAGGGCATCGAGACTTTCCTCGTTACCGCCACGCGTGGAGAGCGGGGTTGGTTTGGGCCTCCGGATGAGTATCCGGGACCAGCAGCGCTCGGCGAGATCCGCGAGCGAGAGTTGCGCGAGGCGGCGACAGTACTGGGTATCCGGCAGGTGGTCTTGCTCGATTATCTGGACGGCGAAGTCGCCGGGGCCGACCAGGGCCAGTTGGTGCGGGACATCGCGGGGCACGTCCGGCGCATCCGGCCCGACGTCGTCGCCACATTCGACCACAACGGCATCTACGGCCATCCGGACCACATCGCCGTGACGCGGGCCACAACGGCGGCCATGGTCGCAGCTGCTGTCTCGAGCTTTGATACCGGTACGGGAGATGCCCCGCATACCGTATCGAAGCTGTACCACTTTGCCTGGACGCAGGAGGTCCGGGAGGCGTTCGAGCGAGCGTTTGGTGAACTCCGCATGGAGATCGACGGCGCGGAGCGAGAGGCAGTCCCCTGGCCCCATTGGGCGGTGTCCACCTGGGTCGATACGTCCGCGTACTGGGAAGGCGTGTGGGAGGCGATCAGGTGCCATCGATCCCAGCTACCCGGATACCAGAAACTACTGGATCTGCCACCGGAGTATCACACTACGCTTTGGGGACGGCTCACATTTCACCGCGCGTACACGCTGGTTCCAACGAACGATAAGGAAGAAGACCTCTTCGACGGCCTCCGGGAAAGGAGAGCGTGATGAGCAACCGGCTGCAGGAACTACGCCGAGCCGTCGAGCACCAACCGCCGGGGTTCGATTGGGACGCCCGGCAGTGGCGCGAACAAGGGTCGCGCCTGTTGGAGATCGTAGCGTCAGCCTCAACCGGCTGGGACACGCGACGTCCATCGCCAGCGGATCTGGATGGTGTGCTCGGACTGTTTGATGGGCTGGTGCCGAGCGGTGGCGCGTCCTTCGAGGAGCTGATGCAGCGACTGGAGCACGACGTCCTGCCCGCGAGCGCATACAACGGTCATCGTCGCTGGCTCGCATACATCATGGGCGCCCCGACGCCGATCTCGGTGCTCGGCGCGTTTGCGGCGGCGGCGCTGAACCAGAACACCGGCCTCTGGCGGGTGGCTCCCTCGGCGACGGCTATTGAACTGCAGACACTGCGATGGGTCGCGGAGATGCTGGGGCTGCCCCAGACGACGGAAGGCATCTTCGTGAGCGGCGGGCAGATGGCAAATATCGTCGCCCACGCGGTGCTCCGTGACGCAAAGACGCCGTGGGACACGCGCCGATTCGGAATGCGCGGCCCGGAAGGCAGCGCGCCGCGGGTACGCATCTACGCCAGTAGCGAGCTGCACTATTGCCACGAGCAGGCGGCCGAGTTGCTCGGCATGGGGCGCGAGGCCGTGCGCAAGGTGCCCGCAGATGATCAGTACAGGATGCGCGTTGATGCGCTTGTCCAGATGATCGCAGAGGACAGGGCCCGCGGCGACGTGCCGATCGCCATCGTCGGGACCGCGGGAACGGTAGGCACGGGCGCGATCGATCCGCTGGAGCAGCTGTCCGAAGTTGCCCGCCGCGAGGACCTCTGGCTGCATATCGATGGAGCCTACGGCGCTTTTGCCGCGATGGCCGACTCCTCTCCGCCCGAGCTGCGTGCACTGGCTGCCGCGGACTCGATTGCGTGTGATCCGCACAAATGGCTCTTTTCCGCGATCGACGCCGGCATCGTCCTTGTCCGCGAGCCGGGGAGACTCGAGCGCTCGTTCTCGTTCCACGCCTCGTACCTGGAGACGGCGGCAAGTGGCGCGCAGATCGATCTGCTCGAACGATCACCGGAGAACTCGAGGCCGTTGCGCGCACTCAAGGTCTGGCTTGCGATCCAGGCGTTCGGCCGCGACGGCTACGCCGCGATGATCGACCACAACATCCGCCTCGCGGCGTATCTGGAGGAACTGGTGCGGACGACGGCGGGCCTGGAGCTCGCCGCGCCGCGACGCCTGTCCATCGTGTGCTGGCGAGTCCATCCCGCAGGTGTGGGGGCCGAGGCGTTGGACACGCTGCAAACCAGCGTGATCGCGGAGCTGGAGCGGCGCGGCATCGCGATGATCTCGAACGTGCGGCTGCGCGACGGTCACGCTGCGCTTCGCGCGTGCATCACCAACTTCCGGACCAGTGCCGAGGATGTGGAGGACATTGTGCGGTCGAGCGCCGAACTCGGCGCCGAGATCGCGGCGAACGGGAGCGAGGCGGCCACCAAGGCTTCAAGGTCGTAACCCTGTCAGATGCCCGGTACAGGCACAGAGCTAAGGTTGCGATCGGGTGGATGCTGTCAGTCGGGCCAGATCTTCTCCAGGACGCTCCACTGCCCCGGATCCTTCCTCAGTGCGATCTCGAACAGGTCGAGCAGCCGCTGCGAGTTGACCCGCACGTCCTCGTCGTGGTTACCGGAGCGAATCAGCTCCATGGGCGGACCGATGTCTGCGCGGATCTTGAATCCATCCGTGCGATACACCCAGCCCGGGAGAAGAATCGAGTTGGTGCGAAGCGCGAGATCCGCGGCCCCCGTAGGGAACTTCGCGTTCGCGCCGCAGAGTTCCAACTCGATGCCGCGCTTCTGGATGTCGCGGTCGATCAGGATGCAGAGGATGCCACCGTTTCGCAGCCAGGTCATCGCCTCTTTGATCGCCCGGAAGCTCACGGGCTCATAGCGGTGGCCATGCTTGATGCGCAGGCCGCGCATGAGCCGATCCAGCTCCGGCGGGTGCAGCGGCTCCACCAGCGCGAACACGTGGAGGCCGATGCCCGCGAGCGCCTGCGCGGCGAACTCCGGGTTCGCGTAGTGAGCGGATGCCAGGACGACGCCCTGCCCGCGGGACTGCGCTTCCCGGATGTACTCCAGGCCACGCATATCCAGCTCTCTCTCGTAGAAAGTCTTCGTGTCCATGCCGAGCAGGCCGACGATGTCCGCGTAGTAACGTCCCGTGTTGCGGGCACAGGCACGTCCCAGGCGGTCGATCTCTTCCTCGGTAGCGCCCGGTCCAAGGACATGCCGCATATTGCTTCGGACGTTGTCGCGGATCGACCGTCGCCAATCATAGATGCGGTCGCTGGCGAACCGCGAGATCGCATACCTCCAGTTAAGCGGCATGGCCCCGATCGTGTGGATCACCAACCACATCAGGTAGTACTTCCACTTGCTGCGGCGGGGCAAGAGACTCATCGATTATGCGCCAGCGGCCCAGAGGCGGCGGAAGATGAACCACTGGTGTGGGTGCTCCCGGATTGTGGGTTCCATCGAATGCATGATGCGCAACGTGAGTTCGTGTACATCGGCCTGTTCATCTCCGGTCGGCTTGAAGTCGCGCAGGCTCGTATCGATGATAGGGTGGATGACGAGGTCATCCTGGGGGCCCCGAAGCACGACGGCGGGGACGACCCACGCGCCCGTTCGCAGGGCGATACGGGCCGCCGCCGGCGACACGAGGGCAGGTGCGCCAAAGAAGTCAACCCGGATTCCGTCCTCCTCCGAAACGATGTCTACCAGCATCGCCAGCATTTCACCCTTGCGCAACGCCTTGAACACCGTCGGGCCGACGCGGCCCCCCCCGATGACCCTCATGCCGAGCTTCACGCGCGAACCCTGGACCAGTTCGTTCATCGGCTGGTACCGGAAGGTCTCGGCAATGGCGTTCACCGGGTACCCGAACGCCGCAAGCGCGGCCGCGCCCAGATCCCAGTTGCCGAAGTGCAGCGTCGCGATAATCACCCCTCGGCCCGAATCGGCGGCCTGGTTCAGTTCATCCCACTGGTCGAAGCGAAGGCGTTCCTGGATCTCGTTCCGTGTCAGAGCCGGGTAGTGGATGAAGTCGATGACGTACTTGCCGAAGTTACCGAACGAGCGCCGCGCGACGGAATCGACGAACCTGGCGTCGTCGCTTTGCAGTACGTGCGCCAGGTTTGCGTTCAGCGCCCTGCGGTGGCGGGGGAAGATGACCCAGTAGCAGAGGACGGCGACGCGCTCTGCGACCCAGTAGCCGGCTCGCAGCGGGAACGGCCTCGCCAGGAGGATCGTCAGGCGGAAGAGCCAGTAGACCGTCCTGTCGAGCACCTTGCCTCATCGTCCGGCGATAACGTCTTCCAGCCGAATGTAGCACCACTTCCTCCCCAGGAGCCACGCAGTGGTTCGGGGACCGGAAGTTCATATCGCCCGCGGCTGGTCCGTAGTCAGGGCGCGAGGTGCCCGCCCGGGCCTTCGACAACGTCCCCAACGCGGTGGTCGCTACTCCGCTACGTACTCCAGTTCCAGGTCCTCGGCGTAGTATTCCGCTCCCAGGTGTGTGATTTGTTCCTCGCCCATCAGCCAGCGGAGCGTGTTCTTCAGCTTCGTCTGCTGAATGAACAGGTCGTGCTCCGGGTAGACCAGCGGCGCGTGCTGCGGGCTCTTGAAATAGAACGAAAGCCACTCCTGGATACCGGCCATCCCTGCGCGCTTCGCCAGGTCCAGGAAGAGCGCCAGGTCAAGTGCCAGTGGTGCTGCCAGGATCGAGTCCCGGCAGAGGAAGTCGATCTTGATCTGCATCGGATAGCCCAGCCATCCGAAGATGTCGATGTTGTCCCAGCCCTCTTTGTTGTCTCCCCGCGGGGGGTAGTAGTTGATCCGCACCTTGTGGAAGATGTTGCCGTACAGCTCCGGGTAGAGGTCCGGCTGCAGGACATACTCGAGCACGCCCAGCTTCGACTCCTCCTTCGTCTTGAAGGACTCCGGGTCGTCCAGTACCTCGCCGTCGCGGTTGCCAAGGATGTTGGTCGAGTACCAGCCGTTCACGCCGAGCATGCGGGCCTTCAGCATCGGCGCGAGAACGGTCTTCATCAGCGTCTGCCCCGTCTTGAAGTCTTTACCACAGACGGGAACGCCCTTATCGCGCGCCAGCTTCACCATCGCAGGCACGTCCACGCACAGGTTCGGGGCGCCGTTAGCGAAGGGAACCCCCTCCATGATCGCGGCCCAGGCGTAGAGCATCGAAGGGGCGATCTGCGGGTCGTTGGCCTCCATCGCCGCCTCCAGGTTCTCGAGGTTCGTGTGCACTTCGCTCGGCTCGAGGAAGATCTCGGTCGATGCGCACCAGACCATCACCAGCCGGTCGCAGCTGTTCTTCTTCTTGAAGTCGCGGATGTCCTTACGCAGAGCCTCGGCGGCCTCCATTTTCGTGCCCGTCTTCTTCACGTTCGTGCCATGCAGGCGCTTTACGTAATAGTCGTCGAACACTGCGGGCATCGGCACGATCGTCTTCAGGTAGTCGGCAATCGGTTCGATGTGCTCGTGGCGGTCGAGGACCCCGCACTTCAGGGCGGCCTCGTACGCGTTGTCGGGGAACGCATCCCACGCCCCAAACACAATCTGGCGGAGCTCGGCCAGCGGCACGAAGTCACGGATCAGGGGCATGCGGTTCTCGGTGCGCTTGCCGAGCCGGATCGTGCCCATCTGGGTGAGCGACCCGATCGGCGAAGCCGACCCCCGCCGCGCATGCTCCACGCCGGCGATCAGCGTCGACGCGACGGCGCCGAGTCCGACCAGCAGTACGCCCAGCTTGCCCTCTGCGGGCGCGATCTCGTGGGGTTGGTTGTGGGTGAACTCTTTGGCTTCCAAGACGATTCCTTTCTGCCGGGCCAGCGACATCAGCGGCCCGTGCCACTGCGCCGGAACCCGCCCCGTGCTGGCCCAGTGCTCGATGGTGGACTGTCGCTTGCCAAGCAGGTTGGCAAGCGCCGTTTGCCCTCCGAAGCGAGCGATGATGCGTTGTGCCGGGTTTGCGTGTCCGTCCGACTGCACGCGGCCATGGTAACGAAAAAATCGTTGCCCTGCACTGGTTCGAACGGACTATTTCGGTCTGGGTTCTAGGATGGAGAACAACCTTCGACCGAAAACCTCCATCACGTCCATGCCCGACTCCGTCACTTCTGCGATTCCGGTGCCAGGTACGTGCTCAGGCCGGCGCGGAGAGGCGTTAGGGCGGGGTGGAGGACCTCTTGGAGGTGGGTGTTGTCGGCGACGGCGGGGTTAGTGATGAAGTCGATGGCGTCGGCGGTGAGCGGCGGGAGAGGTGGGATGCTGGGAAGCGCGCCGAGGAACTTCCCAAGGGCGGCCGGTTGGTGGAGCACGCCCTTCTTTTTGCCCTGGGCTTCGAGTGCGGTCTTCACGACCTCGTTCATGGACATGACCTCGGGGCCGCCCAGCTCGAACAGCTGGTTAGCGGCTTCAGGCCTGGTGGCACAGTCCGCAGCCACGCGGCCGACGTCGTCGATGAACACCGGCTGCATATCCTGCTTGCCATCGCCGAACATCGGGATGAACGGGAGCATCTTGCCGAGCCCCAAGAAGCGATTGAGGGACACATCCTCGGGGCCATACACCCAGGTAGGACGGAGGATGACCCATTCGAGACCCGACCGCCGAAGATAGTCTTCGGCTTCCCACTTGTAGCGGAACCAATGCTTCTCGGCGTCCTTGTCCGCGCCAACCCCGCTGATGTAGACGAAGCGGCGGACACCAGCCTGCTTGGCCGCGTCGACCTGGTGCCGCGTGCCCTTCAGGTCGACCTCCTCGAATGTGTTGCCCTTGCCGCGATTCTCGACCGGGGAGCCAGGGAACTGCACGGCGTTGACCACGACATCGATGTCACGCATGGCGCCGGCAAGTGTTCCCGGCTCACGCACGTCACCGGAACGGGGTTCTACCAGGGGGCCCAGCCTCAGGCGGATCTTCTCGGGATCCCGGCCCAAGACGGCGACCTTCGCGCCGCGCCGGACTAACTCCTTCACGATGGCCGAACCGACGAACCCGGTACCCCCTGAAACGAGGATCATGTCCATTCTCCTTCTCTCGGCGCGTCTACCATCACCATGGTATGCACTAAGAGACGCCCGGGGGACCGGCGAAGCGGCGGATCGATTGTGGAGGCGCATAGATCACGGCATGTGTGCGGCCCCTTTATGCGGAGGGCTAATCTGTGACGAATGGGAGAGTCGCGTGCTCCGTCGCGGTTACGCCGCGAGTTAACTCGGCTCCAGGCAGAACATCCCGTTCACCGAGCCCGCGATCATGGCCACTGGCGAAGGACGTTATCAGGTCCATGAGGTCCACGGCGTGGTTGTTCCAGTAGTCGGGTTCGGGGGCGACGACGAGGCGGGCCTTGGAGACTTCACAGCGAAGTACTTCACCGGACGAGAGTGGATGGATCGGGTCTTCGGGCTGGGTGAAGATGATGGTCGGGTGCTGGATCTCGTGGAACTGCTCGACCGGAAGTTGCGCGCCGTCCAGAAGGAGGCCGCGGATGGCGGGTACCACGGCGGCGCGGCGTTGCGCCCCGAGGAAGCGCCGGAGCTCGGCCACGGCTGCCGGGTCTTGCATGCGGCGGCGAGCGAGCGCTTCGGCGATCCGGGCAGTCAGGGGGACGCCGAGGAGTCTGTACGAGGTCGCGAGGGCGCCGAACGTTCTCGCCACCGGCGGCAGGTCCTCGGCGAAGGGCGGGGGAACAAGCAGCGCGAGGCGCTCGACGTCTCGCGGGTGCGCAAGAGCAAGCGCCAGCGCCGTGCCGGCGCCCATCGAACCCCCGTACACGGTAACGGGCGCGAGGCCGAGCGCGTCGATGAACGCGTGCATGTCCTCGGCGAGGGCACCCCAGCGATAGTCAGCGCGTGCGGTGGTATACCCGGACCTGCCGTGACCTCGGGCGTCGTACGCGGTGACATAGAAACCGCGCTCTGCGAAAGCATCGGCGCGCTGCCCGAGACGGTTGGCATAAGCGACCGATCCCATGAGCCCGTGCGCGACCAGAACGCGCGGCGCACCGGGGTTGCCGTGCTGCTCGTAGTACAGACTGACGCCGCGGACCGAGATGTAGGGCACGACTGACTCCGTGCACAGTGTGGCGCATACCGAGGCAACAGGGGGAGGCCTTTCGGCTCGACTGGACCGCAGGCAGGGCTCCTAGCGATCTCCTGCAACCTGGATCACGCCATCCATCGCGAGGCGAGCGACCTCGCCATCGTCCATCCCGAGCCACTCCTTCAGGATCGGTGCCGTGGAGCCCGCCGGGGTGTCAGCGCCGCGGCCGAGGTGGATGGGCGTGCGCGAGTAGTGCAGCGGGGAGGCCGGGACGCGCAGGGTGTTACCGTCGGCGGGGAGATCGACGAACATGCCGCGCGCATTGACCTGGGGATCGGCGGCAGCCTCTGCGATGGTGTTCAGCGGTGCGATGAGGCAGACATCGCGCAGGCGCTCGATCCATGATGCGGTGGTGCCGTGGAGCAAGGTGTCGGAGATCTGCGGCTCGATCTCGGCGTGGTTCGCAGTGCGTAGCTCGTTGGTCTCGAAGCGGGGATCGCTGGCGAGATCGTCGCGGTCCAGAAGGGCGCAGAACAGCGTCCAGTCCTTCACGCCCGCGATCACGACGTAGCCGTCGCTTGTCGGGAACGCTTGGAACGGCGTGATGAGTGGATGGCGAGTACCTATTCGCTGTGGCTCCGCGCCAGTCGCGAAGTAGCGGGTGAAGGCGTTCTCGAGCAGCGCGATCTGGGCATCCAGCATGCTCACGTCGAGGTACTGGCCCTTCCCGCTGCGCTCGCGCTCGTGAAGTGCGCCCAGGACGCCGATCGCCGTGAACATGCCCGCCGCCACGTCGGCGATGGAGTAGCCGGCACGGGCGGGCGGGCCTTCGGGGTGGCCGGTGATGCTCATGAGGCCGGACATGGCCTGCACAATGACGTCGACGGCACCGCGGCCCGCATAGGGCCCCGTCTGGCCGAAGCCAGAGGTGGAGGCGTAGACGATGCGCGGGTTGCGAGTGGCGACGGCGGCGTAGCCGAGGCCGAGCGAGGCCATCGTGCCGGGCGAGAAGTTCTCGGTTAGGACGTCGGCCTGATCGGCGAGCGCGAGGGCGAGGTCGCGGCCTTCTGGCTTCTTGAGATCGATGCAGACGCTATGTTTCCCGCGATTGATACTGAAGAAGTAGGTGTTGACGCCGTCGACGAGAGGGCCGGGGCCGCGTTCGGCCTCCGTGATACCGACGGGCTCGACTTTACAAACGTCGGCGCCCATATCGGCGAGGATCATAGTGCCGAAAGGGCCGGCGAGCGCCCAGGTGAAGTCGAGGATGCGGAGATGGTCGAGTGGGGGCATGGTTGCTGGTGGATCATGCGCGATTGCTGGACAAGGGGCAAAAGGGCGAGTAGTGTCGGCAGACAGCTGACAGCAGAAAGACGGCCGATGGCGCCTACACGGGGAGTGAGGGTGACGAGGGGTGACCGGGCGCGGGGGCGTCAGTCTTCGGCCAGATCGCGTACGCGATGGCGCCCCACGTGATGGCGTCGATGATCCAGTTGGCGACTGGCAGACCGATCAGCCGCGGCCCAATATTGACGTCCGGAAAGTACGGCGCTTTGTCCAGGAGGACGTGCGAGCCCACGACCGCGGCGCCGGTGAGGGCGTCATAGATCAGGTCGCGCTCGCCCTCGACGCTCTCCGCCGCGAGGATGCCAGTCATGCCCGCCAGCATGCCGGCGGTGAGGGCGAAGTTCGGCGTGTGTGTCGGGCCACGGTGGATGTCCTTCCCGAGGATCGCCCCGATCGGCACGTCGACGTCGGGAAGACTCGCGGCGAAAAACGCGGCGGCCAGACCCAGCGGAGACCGAACGCCCATGCGCCGCGCGATCGCCATCCCCACGAACCCATGCCCAAACGGCGCCGCCATAGATGCTCCTCCCGGGAACGCGCTTCGGGTTCAGGATACAGGACGATCGCGTCTCCGATTGAGAGATCTAGGCAGCGCGTTCGTCGGCGCCGTCTTCCCCCGCAACCACCGCGAGGAACTTCACCCGTTCGGTGGCCTCCGCTCCACGCAGCATCGCGTTCACATGGTCCGCCGCCCGAAGCACGTGGAGGTCGACTCCGATGCTGTGTGCCAGGTCGAGCAGCGCATGGCTGTCCTTCGGCAGGCATTTCCCGCCGTAGCCGCGATACCCGTCGTACAGCACCTGTAGGTGCGAGTCGCCGATGCGCGCGTCGGCCCCGACGATGTCGCGGACCACGTCGTAGTCCAGGCGCAGCCGGTCGCAAAGATCGAACATCTCATTTGCATAGCTAACCTTCACCGCGAGGAAGGAATTGGCCGCATACTTGGCAAGCTCGGCCTCGCTGGCGCTGCACACGCGCTCGAATGGCGCACGCGGAAGGAGCTTCATCACGCGTTCGGCCTCTCCGGCGCTCGTGCTGGTGCAGCCGACAATCTGGCGGTCCGGCCGGAGGAAGTCGTCCAGGGCCGTGGCCTCGCGCAGGAACTCGGGGTTGAAGAGGAATCGGTGCTGCGGAATTCGATCCTGAAGCATCTCCGTCGTCCCCGGCAGGACGGTCGATTTGATCACAACGGTCTTGCTGCCATGAAGAGACGTGACAGCCCCCAGCAGGTGCCGGTCGTCGAATCCGTATCCGGGAGTGTAGGGCGTGGGGACGCAGATGAAGACGATGTCCGCATCCGCCAACGATGCAATCGAGTCGTGGCCCTTTGGCGGGTCAAACAACCGCACCGCATGGCCCTTGCCCTCCAGGTACACCCGAAGCGCTCCACCGACTATACCTTCGCCCATGATGCCGATGGGCCGGGCGTTGCTAAGCTGCTTGCCGGCTTCGTTCCGCATATGCCTCGCTTCCCTCGCGCTCTGTTCCCAATCCCTGTGTGTGTACGACCCGCAGGCGTGGACGCTCCCGCACCGCTGGGCCAGGCTCCGACTTCATGCGAAACAACACGTCTTCGATCATGCGGCGATTCCACGAGATCGCCAGCGCCAACATGCCGGTGATTATCATCTGGCCACCCATGAACGAAAGAGCGGTGCCGATGACGAGCGACTGGACGTGTCCCTGGCTCTGGCCGTTTGCCGCCAGGATCGCGAACCGCGCGAACGGCAGCGCCCCGGCGAAGAGCAGTAGTGCCCCGATCGAGCCGTACACCTGCATTGGGCGATATAGGAGAAAGCTCCGCAGGATCACGCCGCCGGCGCGCGCAACATGACTCGAGATGCTCTTGATCAACCTTGACGGACGGGTCACGTGGCGCGCGGCGATCGGCACGTTCGCGATGCGAAGACGCTGGTCGATGGCATTGATCAGCGTCTCGTGCGTGTACGTGTGGTCGGAGAGCACATTGAGGCGCATCGCCGCTTCCGCGGTATACGCGCGAAAGCCGGTCGATACGTCGACTCCTGGCAGGCCGAGCGCGCGCTGCATGATGTAGTTCGCAACCTTGTTGCCGTACTTGTTTGCTGCCTTCATCGGCAGGTCGTCGATGAGCCTGCTGCCGATGGTGATGTCGGCTTCGTTCGCAAGAATTGGAGCGACGAGTTCGGCGATGCGGGTTTGGTCGTAGTGGTTGTCGGCGTCGGTGTTAACGATGATGTCGGCGCCGCGCGAAAGGGCTTCCTGCAGGGCGGTCTTGAAGGCGGCAGCAAGCCCGCGGGTGACCCGGTTCGAGATGACGTAGTCCGCGCCGGCACCCAGGGCCTCCGCAACGGTCGCATCGCGCGATCCGTCGTCGATGACCAGCACCTCAACGAAGTCAATGCCGGGGATGCTCCTGGGGATCTCCTTGATCACGTCCGCGATCGTCGGAGCCTCGTTGAGCGCCGGGATCGTTACGATGAGCTTCATGGAGCCGGACTCCCTTCCTACTAGAGAGTTTCTGTAGAATCCCGGAAAGCGTGCGTTAGGAAATACCCGGCCCGCTGCCGTGCTGAACCACTAATGCCCGGGGGAGGCCGCTCGATCTGTCGTGGCCAGGTCGAAGCCCGCTAGTGCCGCTTGCAGTTCCCTGTGACTCAGCCCGCTGTCGCCATCTGTCACGCGCAGGGCCCCGCCCAGCCGGTGTTCGATCTCGGCCGCGTCTAGTCCTGTGTCCCGTTCCAGGGCCGCAAGGCCTCGCGGGGTGACTGATGTTGAGTGCGAGACTGGCGCGAGCAGCGAGCGGGTCACCGAGAACGCGAACATGCGGTCTCCACTGGTCCCGGCGAAAGTGTCCATCAGGTGGAATGCGGAGTTCGCCGCGAAGTACCAGGCATAGGCCGAAGAACTGAACGCCACGTCCTCGCCAGTCAGCACGACGTAATCGATATCGTGGGCGGCGATGTACTCAAGTAGCTCTTGCTCGCTGAGTCCCACCCAGTAGTTCTTCACTGGGAACTGCTGGAGGTGTAGCCAGGTGTCGCCTGGCTGCGTGCTTCGGATGTCGGACTCTCCCCAGCGAAACAGGTTCGATCGAGCCTCGAGTAGTGGCGCCCTCTCCGGGTCGATGTCTACGCGAACGGTAGGAAGTTGCCTGATGTGAAAGCGCCCCTCCGTCTCGACGTGGATACCGGAGAAGTACAGCCGGCTCATTAGCACGTTTGAGCCGGCGGGCAGGTGCTCTTCCATCCACGTAGCGACGCTTCGTGTGTACGGGCTATCCCAGGATCCCGACTCGTCGCGCGCCTCCGCCTCGCGCGCGGTGACGTCGCGGAACACCGACGCCTCATGGAACACGAACGCGGCCGCCGCGATTGCCGAGGCGCCGGCGAGGACCACGGTTGCGCTGTTGTCGATCGAGAACCGCCGCAGGGCCGGCCACGCGCCCGCGGCGGCAATCCCCAGTGCGGCGTAGGAAAGGTAGATGAGTGGAAGCGCATCGCGTAGCTGGAGCCAGTCGTTTGCGGCCAATAAGGCAAAAGGCGCGAAGAGCGCCGCGGCCGCGCAAAGCATGCGGGAGGGTTCGTCGCCACGGACCGCGCGGGCGCACACCCAGATCCATGCGACCGCGATGAGGAAGAACGGCTGCATCTGGGGGGCCACGCGGAGCATGTAGCGCGGGATTGTCGTCAGGTACTCGTCCGGGTATCCCCAGGACGAGAATGAAGCCAGCCCGTAAATCATGAAGGCGCACCAGGTGACTGAGATCAGGACTGCCGCAGGCACTGCGTATCGGGGTGACGGCAGCCGCCGTATCGCGACGGCAAACCCAGCGAACACCGCGGCGATCGACAGGACCACCAGACCCTCGGCGAGGAGGGCACGCGGATCGCCCAGCAGGAATAGCTGGCCCGTTTGGGCGAAGAGCCAAATCCACCACGGTGCCACGGTCGCCAGGAAGACCAGTGTGAACACGGCTGCTCCGCGGAACCCGTGGCGGTGGCGCGCCGAAGGCAGCGAAAGCACGACGACGATGGCCAGCGGCAGCCACTGCACGGCGGACTCCTTGATCAAGAAGGCAAAGCCAAGGCAGAGGCCGGATGCTGCATACCACCTCCATCGTCCGGACGTCACGGCCGTGTTCAGAGCCAGAGCGCAGAGGAGCAGGAAGCTGCATTGCATCGGGTCCAGGTAGAGGGTCGTCCCAAGCTCCGAAAGGTAGGCGGAGGCGGCCGCCGCCAGGCCCGTGATCCAACCAGCGAGCTGCCCCGCCATTCGCCATGCGAGTGCCATCACCAGCACCGCGTTGAAGACGACGACGAGCTTGGCAATACCATACGCCCCATCCGAGCCAGCGAGTCTGACCGCCGGTGCCAACAGGAGCGGGTAGAGCGGGGCCCGATGTGTGATTGTGTCTCCCGACGGGTAGGTCAGCCCCTTGCCGTGCGAGATGTTGAATGCCTCCGCCACGTACAACGACTCATCCGACGAGAGGTGCGAGGGCGACGCGATCACCAGCGGGATGAGTAGTGCAGCCATGGCGGCCAGCGCCAACGGAAGTGACACCGCGCGCGCGTGAATCCTGCTCGCTGCTCGTGGCGCGATCGCGTTCGCCCGTAACATTGGTACATCATCCTGGCACCGGTGGCGCCGTGCCATCGGTGGTTCCCTTACAGCTTGCTCACGGCGTGCAATGAGGAGAGGGTCGCATGTGCGGCCCTCTCCTCACCTGTCGCTTGTGCTTGGGGTTTACGCTTTGCGACCGCCCGGGATCTTGCCGCCGGCAACCATCAGGGCCGTACCTGCAGCGAGGACTGCGGCCGCGAGGCCCAGCAGCACCATCGTGTTCGCAGCGCCGTTCGTGCCGGCCGTGCCGTAGCCGGCCGAAGGCAACGTGCCCGCACCGGCCTGGTTGCCGGCGTTCGTCGTCACCGGGTTGGTCGGCGGCTCAACCGGCGACTGCGGCGGCGTGCTCGGCGCGACGGTCGGCTGTGCCGCGACTGTGGTCGGCGTCGCATCTGTGTTGTCCGTGCCGGCGCCTGACGTCGTCGTCACCGCCATGCTTGCGATGGTCAGCCCTGCCACAACCACGGTCGCGGCGATGCCGAGCAACGCACCCTTTGTCTTCAACATCCCGTTCCTCCTTGTGTGAGGGCCACGTCGAACCGGCGTCCGCCGACATGCCTGACCCTGCCTGGTCTTGTGTGATGTTCGGCTACCGGCCGGGCGGTCTTGACCCCGAATCGTGGCTTCCGGATGTTAAAGCTTCGTAAACCGGGGCTGGCCTCGAATCTGAACCCAGAATCATGGCCAAGGACGCGCCCTGTGGGGCACCTCCCTTACTGCCGGGCGGGTGCCAGCCCCCGAGACTTCTCTCAGAGGTCGATGATCGACACGAACCAGTGCCCGTGCCCCTGGGACGGAGATCCGCATGTGGCAACGACTCAGGCGCCCGGTGATGCCGTCCACTGGCGCAGTCATACCGTGGAGGCGTGATCACGAGCGCGTACGTAACGGGCCTGGAGCCGCTGGTGTGACGCTCTCCGCGGTCATCGTCAGCTCGCATCCCGCCCGGCGTTGTGGGGTCGCTGACTACTCCCGGGAGCTGGTGCGCCACATGCCTCCGCATGTCCATGCGGTTCACCGTCGGCTTGACTTGCGTTCAGGGCTAATCTCGTATCTGGTGCAGTGCTTTCGGGTGTCCGCGACGCTGCTGTGCTCGCGCCCGGACGTGTTTCATCTGCAGTACACGCCGACCACCAGCGGGCCGGCGGCGCTGTGGCTGGTCTTGCTCGCAAGGCTGCGTGGGGCTCGGACGTTCATCACGTGCCACGAGCGCCCATCAACCTACGCGCGGGTGCTACCGCGATTCGCGCGCCGCCTCTATAGCGCGTTTGAGCGAATCCTCCTGCACCTGGCCGAACGTGTCTTCGTGCTCTCGGAGGTTCATGAGGCGGAGCTCGTACGCACGTACGGTGTTCAGCCCCGGCTTGTCCATCTTGGTGTGCGGGAAGCGGCTCGTGGCCGCAGCAGGCACGCGCCGGGACCAACGCTAACGTTTGCGGGGTTCCTCAGGCCCCAGAAGGGTCTGGAGGACATCATCGAGGCCGCACCGATCATCGCCGAGCGCCTGGGAAGAATTCGAGTCCAGATTGTCGGCGCGGTCGCTTCCCGGGATCGGGCCTACGTCGACGACCTGAGGCGCACGCTGGCGGCGGTCGAGGAAGGCGAACGGTGCCAGATCGAGCTGGTCGAAGATGCGGGGGACGCCGAGTTCGAGCGGCGCGTGCTCGTATCGGATCTGTTCGTCTTCCCATCGCGGAGGGCTTCGCAGAGCATCACGCTGAACCTTGTGCTGGAGGGCCGCATCCCGATTGTCAGCGCGGCGGGAACAGGTGTCGCCGAGATCGTGGATCAGCACCAGCTGGGGGCGATCTATGTCCCGGGTGACGCACAAGGTCTGGCTCGCGCGGTGATCGACCTGTTACGCGACGTCCACCGCTACCACATCTGCCAGTCGAACATCGCCGGATTCGCGCGGCTCACCGGCTGGCGGACGGTCTCGCAGCAGCACGCCGATGACTATGAGGAGTTACGGGCGGCGTGAGAGACAGGATGAGCTGGACCGGCAGGGTGCGAATGCGCACGATCGGAGCGCTGTCGAACGGCGCACCCGGCGACGGCATCTTGCCGCATTACGATCGCAACGCCCGCCCAGTCGCGCTGCCTTCCGCGGCCACGACGTACGACGCGGCGCACTCGGTGCGTGGTGATCGTGAGGGCTCGGTTGCGTCCGCGGCGCTATCCGGTTTGATCGAGCTGATGCACGAATACCCCGCCGCGCTTCTCGTTGGCATGTTCAACCTGGCGCTGGTGTTTCTCACGAGGATGGCCATGCAAGGATGGTACCGTAAGGCCGTCGATGCGACGACGCTGACCGCGGTCGGGACGTTCATGGTCGTCACGATAGTCGCGGTCCGGCCTGTCCGCGTCGACGCATCCCTGCTGGCCGGGTGTGCGGTCGTGGCGCTGGCTGCTCTGACAACGGGGTGGTTCCAGCACGAGGCCCTCCTGGGCGATTACGACTCCGGCAACTATGCGTTTCGAGCCGCGTACCTGGGCCGCACAGGCGACTTCGCGCCAATGTTCCTTCCCGGTTACACGGTGTATGTGTCCGTGCTCCACCATTTCGGAGGCTACGGACTGCAGCAGTGGGGTAACCCGCTGCTCCTGGCCGCCACGCTTGTCATGATCGTCCAGCTGGGCACCGTTCTCACCGCCAACAGATGGACGGGCGTGGCTGCCGCCGCGATGTTCGCCACGCACTACACAACTGTGTGGTTCGCCCGGCAGACGCTCAGCGACAACATGGGCCTCTTCCTGCTGACGTCGGCGTTGTACTTCCTCGTGGCAGGCGTCGCTCGACGCAATCCGGCGCTGGCAGCGTTCAGCCTCGTCCCCGCATCGCTGATGCTCCTCTCCCGCCCGGAGGCGCTCCTCTTCCTGATCGCGATAGCTGTCGTCCTGATCGCCTGGTGGTCGCTGATGCGGCCCAGGACGACGTCCACCGCGGGCAATCTTGTGCCGCTTGCCCTCATCAGTTTGCTTGTTGCGGCCAACGCCGGCGCCGTGGTCCTGCACGAAACCCGCCATGGCGAAGAGCAGTACTATCGCGGCTACTTCGAAAAGGCGGCACACCTCGTCACGAATGCGGTGCCGTGGGTGCCAGCGATCGAGACGGCGCACACACCAGTGGTCGAGGAGGCGAATCCGGAGGGGCTGCCGACTCACCAGACGTACACGCTTCGCTTTGTTGGCGAGTCCTTCTACAAATACGGGCTGCACATTATCTTTGGCGCCGGATTGCTGGGCCTGCTGTTCCACCGGCGCAACATGGGTCTGGTTGTCGTGCTCCTGGGCGCCGTGTCGCCCGTCGTGCTGTTGATCATTGAACCGACGATCTCCTGGGTGCATCCATGGTTCATGCGCCATTACTGGGAGGCGCTCTTGCCGATTGGCGCTGTCCTCGCGGGACGCTGGGTCACATCGCTGGGAAGCGCGAAGTACGGCGTGATGGCCGCGGCGGCACTCGTCGCAGCGAACCTCTGGATGTCGTGGCCGTTGCTGACCTTGTCAGACTCCCGGGGCATGCATGACGCGCTCGCCGAAACGAACGCGCTCATCGCGGACCGCGATGCCCTCGTCCTCGCCGAGCCCCAGCTGAAGTATGCAGTCGACCCGCTGCACTTTCTGTTCGACGTGAACCAGGATCCGCCCGTGAACTTCATCGATGATGCGAGCGCTGAAAAGGTGGCGAGCCTTCTGGGTGATGCCCGCGCGCGAGACCGTACCGTTTACCTCATCAGCCGCCACGCCCCGTCTGCGCCGTTCCCCGGGATTGAGCTGGCGGATGGCTCAAGATTCGAGCGGGATGATCTTCGATACGTCGGGGGGACGGTGTTGGACACCCGCAGGCTGGTGTTTCTCACGACAGCGGACCGGTACGCGAAGCCGGAATCGATCCCGCCCAAACCCCTGACTCAGGGCTACGCTCCGATCGCCGAGACGGTCGGACAACTGCCGCCGCGCACGGTCAAGAAGGCATTGTACCGCTTCTACGTCTACCAGGTCATGGACCGGCAGGGGACGCCATGACGTCCGATATCGCAGCACTCGGGCGGCGCAGCACAATGTTCAGAGCGGTGGCGTTCGTGGGAGTCGGCGAAGTCGCGGCCAAGGTCGGGCTCGTCGTTGCTACCCTCGTCGTCGCCAGGACGCTGGGCGCCGATGCCTTTGGCCAATGGTCATATGCAGCCGCGATGGCGGGGGTCATCGGTCTCCTGGCCGAGGCCGGGCTCACGAACGCATTGCAGCGCAGGATCGCGCGTGGGGATGAGGATGCGGCTAATCTGATATCGAACGCGCTCGCGATGAAGCTCCTGGCGGCGCTGGCGGCGATCGCCGTGGTGGCGATCATCGCCGTGATAGGCCGCAAGCCGGGGCCGGTGGCGCTGAGCCTGCTGATGCTGGGCGTGTTCTCGATCGCGAATACGTCGGCGCTAATGGTGCAGGGGGTGTTCCGCGCGACGGCGTCATCACACCTCGACGCGGTTGCCCGCATCGGCCAGCAGATTGCACTCGTGGCGGCCGTCCTGACGTTGGCGACGATGTCAGCCGGAGTGATCGCGTTTAGTGTCGGTTATGCCGTCACAGGGGCGATTGGCATCACGATATCGCTATTGATCCTACACAGCCATGCTGTTCCGGTCAGAATGCGCTTCGATTTCGACGTGTGGCGCAGCCTGGCGCAAGAGGCCTGGCCGTTCTGGGTCGCGGGCATTCTCTGGATCGCATATTTTCGCGTCGATGTGGTGATCCTATCGTACCTCGGCACCGACCGGCAGGCCGGCCTCTATAACCTGGCGTACAACGGGTTTCAGGTACTGACGCTACCGTCCGCCGTTCTGGCCGGGGCGCTTTATCCATCGTTCGCGCATCTGTACAAGAACGACGTACCCCGCTTCGACCTGCTGCGCTGGCGGACGCACATTGCCTGCCTTGTCTCGGGGGCCGCGATCGCCGGCGCCGCGAGCCTGGCGGTTGGGCCGGGTATTCGTCTGATCGCCGGGACCGAGTACGAAGGCAGCGTCCTGTTGTTCCGCGTCCTGACGTTGGGACTGGTGTTTCTGTACCCCAACTACCTGATGTTCCAGACACTCTCCGCGGCCGGCCGACAACGGTTGGTGATGCTGGCTGCCGGTGTCGGAGCAGCATCGAATATCTGCTTGAATCTCGTGCTGGTGCCGGGACTGCAGGCCCTTGGTGCGAGCATCGCAACTATCAGCACCGAGGCCGTCGTCTTCTGTGTCTTGAGCGTGATGGCGTGGCGGGCTCTAGGCGTGACCGATGGGCGGGAGAAGCCGGTACTTATCGTCGTCGAGCCAGCGGGCAGAGAACTACAGGTGCCCGACAGTCAACGCGCCGCTTGATCTTGCATGGCCGTTTCGTAGGCTGAGATCGTCAGCTCGGCACAGCGTTTCCAGCTGAAGCGCTCTGCCCGTGCCAGCCCGCCCTCGATGAGCCGTCGGCGGAGTTCGCCGTTGCACACAATCTCGATCAAGCCTTCGGCGATAGAAGGCACAGAGTGTTGGTCCACCAGAATGGCATCGTCGCCGACGACCTCCGGCAGGCTGGACGCGCGCGATGTCACGACGGGTACGCCGCATTGCATCGCCTCCAGTGCGGGCAGGCCAAATCCCTCGTAGAGCGAGGGGTAAGCGAGAGCGATCGCGCCGTTGTACACGAGAGGAAGGTCATCGTGGTCTATGTCTGTGCGACGAAGCACACGACCCGAAAGGCCCAGATCGTGGATAAGGGCATCGAGCCCGGGAAGGCCCCACGAGCGCCGGCCGACAAGTAGCAGGCTGACGCCCTGCATACTCGACCCGGCGTGCGCGAATGCGCGGATGAGCGCCGGTACGTTCTTGCGCGGCTCGATGCTGCCCACGAACAGGAGGTAGCACCGAGGCAGCCCAAGCCTGGCGCGAGCTGCCTCGACGGAGGCGGGAGGATGTGGCCTGAAACTCGCGCTCGCCGCGAGCGGCGTGACCGTGATCCTTCCCGGCGGCACATGAAGGATGCGCTCGATGTCCCGGCGAGAATGCTCCGAGAACGTCACGATGTGGTCGGCGCGCCGTGCGATCGCCGGGAGCAAGATGCGGTGCGCGAGCTTCGATGATAATGGCGCACCTGTGGATACGATCGGGGTGAGGTCACCGATGGTGAGCACGCGCGCGAAACGCGATCCGCGGAGGAATGGCCCGAAGTGATACGTATCGTGCACGAGGTCGTACCCACGCTCGTCCAGCCAGCGAGGCAGGCTCCACTGACGGCGCAGGCGGCGTGGTAAGGGAACTGATCGAAGATCCGGGACGGCATTGGGGAGCCCTTCGTAGAAGGGATGCGGACCGCGGTGCACAAGCGTGACGCTTCCCGGGAGCGCTTCTATCAGCGCGCGCGAGAGATTCATCGCGTAGCTCGAAAAACCTGGTGCGTCGGCGTCGATAGAGTCGGTGAGCACAGCTACGCGCATGTGCAAATCATACAAGCGAGCGGCCGCGAGTCTCGTCCGTGGCGGTCTCACAAACGCCCTGAAGCCGCCATGTAAGGCGGACGTGTAGGGGAAGTGCTGATTGAGACGGGCAGGGTGGTCCGCGATGATGGACTGACCTTCGACGTGGACAGGAGCGCCATGAGTTCTTCCGGGGATGGAGCGGCTGCATTCGCGATCCCATCGTGGGGTCACTACTACGACTTCGACCTGAGCTGGTCCCACCACGCAATGAACGTGGTGCAGCACCTGCCCCTCGTGCTTGCGGTCAGAAGGCTAAGGCCTCGGAGCGTGCTCGAGGTCGGAACGGGAACCGGATCACTCTCGATCTTCATGTCGTACTTCAACCAGCGTGTTGTCTCAGTTGACCTGTCTCCTCGCGTGCTGGAACGCGCCCGCGGCAACAGCAAGCGCTTGCGCGGCCGGGCGGACTTCCGCGAAGGCGATGCGTTTGCGCTCGATGGCATCGCAAACGGCGCATTCGATGTCTCGGTGTCGCAAGGGTTCTTCGAACACTTCTGTGACGAAGACATCGCCTCGTTGCTGAAGGAGCAGCTTCGCGTCTCCCGGTACGCGGTGTTCAGCGTGCCCAACGAGGCCTACGGGCGGCAAGACCGCGGCGACGAGCGTCTCCTGCGACGGGAGCAGTGGGACACGACGCTGATGGCGCACGGGCTCCACATCGTGCGTTCTGGCGAGTATCGGCCGTTGTCGCGTTCTGCGCTCCTTCCAGGCGGCTGGCGTAAACCAGCGACGATGTACCTGGCCACGGTGACGCGGTAACAGCGCGATGATCGAATCCGCGGGTCTCCGACTCCTTTTCATCGCCCGGGCCTATCCACCCACGCTTGGGGGGATGGAGAATCTGGCTTGCAACCTGCTGCAGCACCTCCAGCGGCGCGAAGATTTGGACGTGACATCGTTGATAAACCGCCGCGGGAAGAAGAGCCTTCCGATCTTTCTGCCGTCCGCCGTTGTACAGGGAGCGAACACCGCGCGTCGCCACAAGATCGAGGCGATACATCTTGCCGATGCCCTGCTCGCGCCGGTTGGCGTGGCACTCAAGAGGCTGACCGGGTTGCCGGTGACGGCGTCGGTGTGCGGCTTGGATGTGACGTATCCAAACCGCTTCTACCAGGCGGCGATCCCGCGCGCGCTGAAGGAACTCGCCCTGGTGATGCCGATAAGCCGCGCGACCGAGGAGCAGTTGCGTGCGCGGGCGGGATTCGGCGTGCCGTCGGTGGTTGTGCCCCTCGGCATCAACCCGCTGCCTGTGTCCAACCAGGAAGCAGCGCATGACTTTCGCGCATCGATAGGCGTGGCGGCGGAGAAGCCGATCGTTCTCACGGTTGGCAGGTTGATCGCACGAAAAGGCGTCGCCTGGTTCGTGGGTGAGGTCCTTCCCCGGCTCGGCAGCGACGTGGTGTACGTCATCGTTGGGGACGGCCCGGAGCGGGATCGCATCGCCGGGGCCGCCGCTGCACAGAACGTCTCAGACCGCGTTCGGCAGATGGGCCGCGTCGATGATGCGACGCTGGCGTCCGCCTACGCGGCAGCGGATGTCTTCGTCATGCCGAATGTCCCCGTGCCCGGTGACATCGAGGGATTCGGGCTGGTGGCTCTGGAGGCTGCGGCGGCAGGCGTCCCCGTCATCGCGGCAGATCTCGAGGGAATCCGGCAGGCGGTGCGCCACGGACACAACGGGCTGCTGGCGTCTGCGAAGGACGCCCAAGCCTGGGCCGAGGCGATTTCCTCGCTTCTGGCGCTGCCGCCTGTGGAGCGTGAGGCGCTAGGCGCGAGATTTTCAGCCGCGGCGATGGCGGACTACAGCTGGGACAAGACGGCCGCCCGCTATGCGGCCCTGATCACGGACCTCGTCCGCGGAGAGCGTGCCGTTGCCGCAGCCGCTTAGTTCGAGACCGTGACCGTGATCGTCACCTCTGTCCCGTTGTCCGCCCAGTCGTACGCCTTGGCCTTGATGGTGTGGGTTCCGTTGCTGAACGACATGGTGTTCCAGAGCCGGTTGAACGGCCCCGACGTGTCGTAGCCGACGTAGGCCCCGTCCACCCAGAAACGGACGATCTTGACGCCCTGTGAGTCCGTCGCGTTCGTCTGAATATCCACCATGCCACCGACGGTCGCCGAAGCGGCTGGCGCCGTGATGGAGATTGACGGAGGCGTGCTATCGGTGTTCATCACCGTCACGGTGATTACCGCGTCGGTGCCGTTACCCGCACCATCGTAGGCCCTCGCCTTGACGGTGTGCGTGCCGTTTGAGAACAGCGTCGTATTCCAGAGCCGGGAGTACGGTGCAGTGGTGTCGTAGCCGATGTACGTTCCGTCGATCCAGAAGCGAACGATGGTGACCCCGGTATCATCGGTCGCGTTCACATTCACGCTGACCGGACCGTTCACGGTCGCGCCGTTGGCGGGTGCGGTGATGCTCGCGGTTGGCGGCCCGGCGTCGGCGTTGTTGACCGTCACGCTGATCGTCGCGTCGGTGCCGTTATTCGCGGCGTCATATGCGCGGGACTTGACGACGTGACTGCCATTGGCGAACAGAGACGTATTCCAGGCGCGCGTGAACGGAGCGGTCGTGTCGTAGCCGATGTACGTGCCATCGATCCAGTACCGGACGATGGTGACACCGACGTTGTCGCTGGCGTTCGTCGCGATGGTCACAGATCCCGAGACCGTTGCACCGCCTGTCGGTGCACTGATGCTCGCGGTCGGCGGCGTGGTGTCCACCGTTACGATCGCGGAGGCTGCGTTTATCAACCCCCAGCCTGTGAGGTTGTCGAACCCGGCGGTTCCCATATCCGTGGCAGTGCTCAGCAGACGGCTTCGAATCACCGCCTTGTCGGTGATGCCTGCGGAGATCAGCAAGGCGGCCACGCCCGAAGCGTGCGGCGCGGCGAACGACGTGCCGCTGCCGGTGCCGTAACCGCCCGCGTAGCCTGCGCAGGTGCAAAGCGTGCCCAGCACGCTTCCCCCAGGGGCCATGATGTCCAGCTCCGGTCCGAAGTTGCTGAACGTCGAGCGCGTACCCGCCTGATCCGTGGAACCGACGGCGATCGCGTTGGAGTAGGCGGCCGGGTACAGCACCGGACCGTTGTCGTTGCCGCTGGCGGCGATGACGACCACGCCGGCAGTCCAGGCGTTGTCTACCGACGTCTGCAGTGAGGCTGCCGCGCCGCCGCCGAGGCTCAGGTTTGCGACCTTGGCTCCGTGCGACACCGCCCAGTCGATGCCCTGCGATACGTTGAACGAACTGCCGCTCCCCGTGCTGTCCAGCACCTTGACCGGCATGATCTTGCACGACCAGCACACGCCCGCCATCCCCGCGGCATTGTTGGTGTTGGCGGCGATGATGCCTGCAACGAACGTGCCATGGCTGTTGTCATCAGCCGTATTGGTGGTGCCGGCGACGAAGTTAAAGCCGGCGTTTGCGCCTGATGTGAGCTTTCCGGCCAGGTCGGGATGCGTTCCGTCCACCCCGGTGTCGATCACTGCGACGATTACGCTCGCGCTTCCAGTACTGGTGTTCCATGCGGAGGGCAGGCCGATCGCCGCGGCGGGCCACTGGTAGGGGGCGTAGAGCGAGTCGTTCGGCGTGAGAATCGCGTGCATCAGCACATCGGGCTCGGCGAACTCCACCTCGGGATTCGCTTCGAGGGCCGCCACCGCGCCGTCGACCGATTGCGCCGCGTCTGGATCCAGGAGCACGAGCCCTGAGGGCGCCGTGCTGGCGATAGGGGCGGCGTCAGCGTCCGACAGCGCCTGCCCGACCTCGCCGAGTGTGGCGGTCGGCTTGAATTTCACGATGACGTTGCCCGTTCGTTCGGTCCCGTCGGTCTGATTTCCCGCCCGAACGGGGCCCTGCATCCCCACCGGCCCGGCGAGCGCCACGACGGCCACGGCCGCCAGTCCAATAAGTCGCAGTCGCATCGCACCCCCTAGATACGTTCGGGGCGGCCTGACCCGCACCACCCTCTTAGGTAAGTTTCGGTATCCGCCCCTAGGACCCTTAGTGGTTCTCCCTGATTTGTACGGAGCGCATCTGGGAGGCCAGCTGATTGGCGACCAAACGTTCTTGACGGGGCCGTGTAGCTTCACATTTCAGAGGCATTCGGGGGGCGACATAAGTGTCCCGGGGCTGTATGCTCGGCCCTGATGCCCATATCAGGTGTGACGCTGGAATCGCCCACGAGGCTGGAGCGAAAGCGCGCGCGTAACCGCGACGCCCTGGTGGCCGCCGCGCGACGGCTCTTTACGCGTGATGGCTTCGAGGCTACGACGATAGCCGCAATCGCAGAGGAAGCTGACCTCGGTTTCGGAACCTTCTACCGCTACTTCGAGGACAAGACCGCAGCTCTACGAGCCGTGCTCGAGGAGGCCGTTCGCGAGATCGACCGCGTGCTTCGCGCTGAGGACGACGCTGACGTACCGGCTGCAGAGGCCCTGGCGCGCCTCACTGATCGCGTGGTGCGCGCGGCCGCGCGGAACCGCAGCGTCTTCGCGCTCTGGTGGGAAGTCAGCATGCATTCGGGTAAGAGCAGAAGGCTGGGACCCCCAAACACTCCTCCCCTCCCCGTTAGCCTCGCACAGGCGATCGAGGGGCTGATCGCGAGGGGAGTCGAAAGCGGCGAGTTCGCGCCCGGCGACACCGCGCTTCGTTCGGGCTTCATCGCGGGCGCGCACCTGCATGTGCTCGCTCCGCCTGCCGGGCGGCACGAAGAGCAAGATGTCATAGACGCGCTTTGCGATTTCGAGCTCCGCGCACTTGGCGTTGCGCCCGCACAAGGAACAAAGGACCGGAAGGGGAGGGCCACTAGGTGACCGCGATCAACTTCGACGACGATTTGGAACTGGAAGAGAATGCGTGGCGGGGCAGGATTGTTACAGTTCTGGTCCTGCTCACGCTCACCGCCGCCATCGGCCTCGCGATCTGGTACTTCCGCCGGGAGGACTCCCTCAGCATAACGCGAGAGACGGAGGAGATACCGGTCACGCGAGGCACGATTCGCCAGACCCTTAGCATCACCGGCACGGCTGACGCGGAGTTGAACAGCGACCTGGTGTTCCAGGCCTCCGGCAAGGTGGCGTCGGTCAACGTGAAGACCGGTGATGTGGTCCGCCAGGACGACGTGCTCGCCGTGCTCGAATCGGAGGACGCCGAGAACGCGGTCGCCTCCGCCCAGGCCAACGCCCGGAGCGCGCAACTGAAGCTCGATGACCTGCTTGAAGGCACAGAAGCAGCGGATGTCGCCACGGCCGAGCAGGGGGTCGCTGCCGCCCAGGCCGGCCTCACCAAGGCCCAGAACGACTACGACACACTTCTCCAGGGCGGCACATCCGCCGACGTCGCCGGGGCGCAGCAAGTTGTGAGCGCGGCCGAGGCTCAGCTGGCCACGGCGCAGGCCAATCGCGAGAAGCTGAATGACACTCCGTCCGACGCCGACATCGCTGCAGCCGAAGCTGGGGTTGCGCAGGCCGAATCCGCTCTTACTGGAGCCGAGAACATGGCTGATTCGGCCGAGAACGGCTTGGCGACGGCTGAGAGCTCGCTCAAGAACGCAGAAATTGGCTACTGCGATCTCTCTCCGATCCCAATCCCTGCGTTTTGCTCGACGCTCACGGCACCGATCTCTTCAGCTGACCAGTCTCTCATGAATGACGCTCTTGACGGCACAAACCTTTCGAAGGCCCTCGCCGTCTTGAGTGCCAACAGCGCTTATCTTAGTGCCGCAAACAGCAAAGCTTCCGCCGATGCTAGCGTCCAGTCGGCCGAGGACGCGCTCTCGTCCGCGCAGGCGAAGCTCGACGCCGCGAACGACGGACCCTCAGCGGAAGACGAGGCGGCAGCCGAAGCCGGCGTGAAGTCGGCGGAAGCTGGCCTCACAGCGGCGAAGGAGAAACTGGCGCTCGTGGAGGGCGGCGGCACCGACTTCCAGCGCTCGACGGCTGCCGCGGCCGTCCAAAGCGCTGACGCCGCGCTCGACGCCGCGCTCGCCAAGCGAAATCAGGCGTATCGTGGCGCAGATGCCAACGCGATCGAACAGGCGCGCCAGGCGGTGCGCACGGCGCAGCTCCAGGTCGAGGCGGCGCAGATCCGGCTGAAGAACGCAAAGATCATCGCGCCATTCGACGGGACCGTCGGCGCGGTGAACATCAAGCAGGGCGAGTTCTTCGGTGGCGCGAGCGCGGCTGCCGAGGGCGGCGCCATTGTGCTCCTGACCCCGAATCGTCTTACGCTCAGTATGAGTGTGGGCGAGACGGACTATCGCTCCGTGAAAATCGGCCAGGGGGGTGCGGCCGTATTCGATGGCATCCCCGGCGCTGTCTATCCCTTCGCCGTCACGGAGATCGGCCTCAGCCCGACCGTTACGCAAGGCGTCGTCACGTACTCTCTAAAGGCGTCGCTTGTCGTGCTTCCCGACAACGCCAGCCCCGCTCCCGGTATGAACGCGCGTGGTCAGATCGTCACGAGTTCCAAAGAGAATGTCTTGCTGGTGCCTTCCCGAGCCATTCGCATTCGCGGCACGGACCAGGTGGTGGACGTCAAGCGCGACAGCGGCACTGAGGAACAGGTTGTTACGACGGGGGCGAGCGACGGCGGCAACGTGGAAGTCCTGACCGGCTTGGACGAAGGGGACATCGTCACAGTTGTGACGATCAAGAGCGGAGGCGCCGGAAGCACGCCCGAGGCAGAGCCGACGCTTCCCGGCGGTGTGAGGTAGCAGCATGATCAGGCTTCGTGGCGTTACGAAGATCTACAAGATGGGCTCCGAGCAAGTGGCGGCCCTGGGCGGTGTGGATCTGGAGATCATGGATGGCGAGTTCATCGCCATCATGGGCCCATCCGGTTCGGGCAAGTCCACGCTGATGAATATCATCGGCTGCCTGGACCGCCCGACCTCGGGCACGTACTCGCTCGACGGGATCAACGTCAGCCGTCTTGGCGACGCGGCGCTGGCGAAGGTGCGGAACCGGCGCCTGGGCTTCGTGTTTCAATCCTTCAACCTGCTACCGCGCCTGAGCGCCGTCGACCAGGTTGCTCTCCCGCTGAGCTATCGCGCCGCCACCAACCGCAAGAAGCTCGCGAAGCACGCGCTCCACATGGTGGGGCTCGGCAACCGGATGAACCACAAGCCCACGCAGCTCTCGGGCGGCCAGCAGCAGCGCGTGGCCATCGCGCGGGCGATTGTCGGCCGGCCGACGATCATCCTGGCCGATGAGCCCACAGGCGCTCTCGACACCAAGACGAGCCACGACGTCATGGAGCTGTTCCGCCAACTCAACGAGCAGCGCGGCATTACGATCGCCTTCGTCACGCATGAACCCGATGTTGCGGCGTGGACGCGCCGCATCGTGGCCCTCCGCGATGGCCTGATCGTCAGCGATGAGCCGAACATACCGGTGTACGAACGCCAGGTGCAGCCGCATCAGCAGACGGCCGTAGAGCATGTGGTGCACGCCATGATGGAGCCGGGCGCGTGAGCATCCTTGACGTCTTCATCACTGCCCTCACGTCGATGCGCTCGAACATTCTACGCACGCTTCTGACGATGCTGGGCATCATCATCGGCATCGCCGCCGTAATCACGGGGACGGCCGCGGGCGAAGGCGCCCAGCAGGGGGTGACGGAGCGAATCGCGGGACTTGGCAGTAACCTCATGTTCGTCCGCCCATATTCGCCCGACTCCGGCGGCGTGAACCTGCCCGGCCTGGGCCCGAGCCTTTTCTTCGAAGACTCCAAACAGGTCGTCAACGCGAAGCTGCCTTGTGTGAGCGCGATCGCCGCTCAGGCGACGATTGGCGCACCCGGTGATTTCATCGGCGCACAAGCGATCTATCGCGGCAAAAACATTGATACGTTGCTGGTCGGGACAGAGCCGACGTACCAGCAGGTCCGCAACTTCTATGTCGGCAGCGGCCGCTTCATCACGCAGGACGATGTGGACAAGAAGGCGCTCGTGGTCGTTCTCGGGAGTGGCGTCGCCGACAAGCTCTTCGGGTCGGCCGATCCGATTGGCCAGAACATGCGGATCTTCGCCGGGGTTGGCGGCCGCTTCGGCATCACGATCAACTTCACGGTCATTGGAGTCATGGAGGCACGCGGCGGATCAAGCGGGGCAGACGAAGACAACCAGATCTTCACGCCGCTGCCGTCGCTTCAGGCCCGGGCGCCGGCCGGCTTCCGAAACGCTCGCGGTTACTCGAACATCGGCCAGATCAACGTCGCGCTCGCGGAGAATTGCGACGAGGACGCCGCCAAGATCGATATCGCCGCCATCTTGCGGAAAGCTCGAGAACTACCGCCGGGCAAAGAGAACGACTTCCAGATCCAGTCGCAGAAAGACGTCCTGGCGACGGCGACGGAGGTCGAGGAATCGTTCCAGATCCTGATCGCGTCGATCGCCCTCATCGCACTCGTCGTCGGCGGCATCGGCATCATGAACATCATGCTAGTGTCGGTCACTGAGCGCACGCGCGAGATCGGCATTCGAAAGGCGGTCGGCGCGAAACGATTCGACATCCTGCTGCAGTTCCTGTTGGAGGCGCTGGTGGTGACGGTGCTGGGAGGTATCCTCGGCGTTCTTGCGGCGTGGGGCGCCACCAAGATCGCGGCGGGGTTTGACATCGGCGGCAAGGACACGAAGTACGCGATCACCGCCCAGTGGGTGATGCTGGGGCTCGGTGTCTCCGCGGTCACGGGGGTCATCGCCGGGGTCTACCCGGCGTGGCGGGCCGCCCGCCTTGACCCCATCGAAGCCCTCCGCCACGAGTAGCGGGCGCTCTGAGCCGTCGCATGGCTGTACGCTACCCGAGCCGTCGCTAGACTAGCTGCGATGCAAATCGCCGTCGTCGGCCACGCCGAGCATGTGACGATCGCCGCGGTCCCGGCGTTTCCCGCACCCGGCGACATCGTCCATCTTGACAACCCGGCTGTCATTGCCGGCGGCGGCGGCGCCATCGCGTACTTCCAGTTCGCGAGGAGTGCAGCAGACGTTCACTTCTTCACCGCCATTGGCATCGATGATGCGGCGCTACTCGTTTACCACGAGATCTCGAACGTCGGCGCTACGATACACGCCGCTCTCCGAATGGAGCCGCATACTCGCGACCTTGTGCTCGTGACGCACGATGCCGAGCGCACGATCATGGTCGTCGGGCGGCCCCTGCATCCTGCTATCGATGACCGGCTCTCGTGGGAGCTCCTGGGAACGTGTGATGCGGCGTACTTCACCGGAGAAGATCCCGAGACGCTGAAACTGGCACGCAACGCCAACCTGCTCGTCGTGACGGCGCGCCGCTCCCATGTCCTCGCCGCGGCGGGCATACGCCCCGACATCGTGGTGGGCAGCGTGCGCGACCCTCGCGAACACAGCCGCCTGCGCGACTATGCGGAACCGCCCCGCGCGCTCGTGCTCACTGACGGGGCACTGGGAGGCAGGATCGAGACCCGTAGCGGTGTGAGTTCGTTTCACGCCCCGAAGATCGATAGCCCTGTGGTAGGCGCATATGGGGCCGGTGACACGTTCGCTGCAGCGCTCACGTGGTACCTCGCGGCGGGGCAGGAGCTCGAAGCGTCGTGCGAGCGGGCATCGCACCACGCGGCAGCCGTTCTCACAGGCATCAATCCGCTTGAGAACCAATTGCCTTTGGCCTAAGGCCCGCAAGCGCGACCAGCCGTCGCCCGCGGGGCGAGTTCGTTACAGTTTCTCCAGGGGTGCGAACGACAGCATCAGCTTCTTGATGCCGACCTCGCCCTTGAACGCGACCGTCACTTCTTGGTCGTCCTTCACCATCTGTGACGACACGACGATGCCCTCGCCGAACCGGGGATGGCGGACGCGTTCTCCGCCTGCATACACCAGTTCCTCGGGAACCGGCGGGCGCTCGTCCCTGCGGGCGAACTCTTCGCGGAACCGTGAAGGCCCGCGCTCGACCGCCTCGTGCTGGCTCCGCACGGCGGACCGCTGCGCAATCAACTGCTGTGGGATGTCCTTCAGGAAGCGCGACGGCGGGTTGTGCGACGACGATCCCATTCCGTATCGCTTGAAGGCCCGGATCAGGTAAAGCCGCTGCTTCGCCCGCGTCATCCCGACATAGCACAGCCGCCGCTCTTCTTCCATCTGCATCGCGTCATCGAACGAGCGAATGTGGGGAAGTACCCCTTCCTCCATCGCGGTCATGAAGACGACGGGATACTCCAGCCCCTTGGCGGAGTGCAATGTGATCAGCGTCACCCGCCCGGAGTGCGGATCGTCCGTATCCGGCACCGTGTCCGCGTCCGAGATCAGGGCCACGTCCTCGAGGAACGACACCAGCCCATGACCCGCCGAAAGCCCATCGTACTCCGACGCCACGTTTCGCAGCTCGCCGATGTTCTCCCAGCGTTCGTCGGCTTCCGCCTCGTCGAACTCGGCGTAGAGGTACTTGCGGTATCCGGTCCGTTCCAGCACACCGTCGAGCAGGGTCGAGAGATTGTTCTTCTCGGCCACGTTCTGCAACTCGGCGATCATCTCCTGGAACTCGATTAGCGTCCTTGTCTGCTTCGCGCCGATCGGACGGGCTCCAGCGCCGCTTCTTCCTGCGCCGGCGTTCTCCTGCTCGGCGATGAGCTGCAGCGCGGTGTAGGGTGGCACTTCGCGCTCCCGCGCCCACCGATCCAACTCGGATAGGGTCTTTGTGCCGATGCCCCGGCCGGGCACGTTCACGATGCGCGTGAAGCTCACGGCGTCGTGGGGATTCTGGACCAGGCGCATGTAGGCCAGGACGTCCTTCACCTCGCGCCGCTCGTAGAAACGCGTACCGCCCACCAGCGCGTACGGCACCCTGGTCCGGATTAAGGCTTCCTCCAGCGCCCGGGAGTGCGCGTTCGTCCGGTACATGACGGCGAACTCTCCGTACGGGCGCCTCTCTTCTTCCACGAGAGTGGCGATCTCGTTCGCTACGAAGTCCGCCTCCTCGGCTTCGTCGTAGGCCTCATACGCGACAATCGGCTCGCCGCCGCCGGCCGAGGTCCAGAGCGACTTCTCTTTGCGTTGCTTGTTTCCCGCGATGACAGCGTGCGCCGCATCCAGAATGTTCTGCGTCGAGCGGTAGTTCTGCTCCAGCAGCACCGTCTTCGCGTCCGGAAAGTCACGCTCGAAGTTCAGGATGTTGCGGATGTCGGCGGAGCGCCAAGAGTAGATGGATTGATCGGGATCGCCGACCACGCAGATGTTCGGGTGCTTTCCGGCGAACAGCCGTGCAAGCTGGTACTGCGCGATGTTCGTATCCTGAAATTCGTCCACCAGGACGTGGAGGAAGCGCTCCTGGTACTTCTCCCGGAGCCCTTCGTGGTTCTGCAGCATCTCCACAACCCGCACGATGAGGTCGTCGAAATCGAGCGCGCCGTTCTCGACCAGGAGCTGCTGATACGTGTCGTACGCGCGGGCCACGACCTCGCCGAAATAGTCGCGCGCCTGGCGGGCGTACGTCTCGGGCGAAACCAGTTCGCTCTTGGCGTGCGAGATCGCGCCAAGGATCGCCCGCTCCTTGAAGCGCTTCGTGTCGACGTTCGCGTATTCGCACGCCCGCTTCATCAACGACATCTGGTCCGCATCGTCGTAGATGTTGAACTGGCGGTTCAGGCCGATCCGGTCCGCCTCGGTCCGCAGCAACCGCGCGCAGATGGAGTGAAATGTTCCGAGCATCAGGTCGCCCGCGGCCTCGCCGAGGTGCGCGGATACGCGCGATCGCATCTCACGCGCCGCCTTGTTCGTGAAGGTCACGGACAGGATCCGCCACGGCGCGACACCGATGACGTCCACGAGGTACGCGATGCGGTGGGCTATCACGCGCGTCTTGCCGGAGCCTGGGCCGGCAAGGATCAGCAGCGGCCCGGCGATCGTCGTGACCGCCTCGCGCTGTGGCGCATTCAGGTCCTCCAGGATGTGTTCCGCGGTAACCACGCGACCTCACGACCACCGTAGCGCGCGCGAAAGGCGAACGCCGCTTTGTGCAACCTGACTCATCCTGATGATCGCGAGCGGCGGGAACCACCCCGTTGCTACGCCAACCGCGCGCCCTCGAGCGCCAGCAGTCTCGCCTTCATATCGAGCCCGCCACCGAAGCCATGCAGCCCCCCACCGCTGCCCACGATCCGGTGACACGGCACCACGATGGGCACGGGGTTCGTCGCCATGGTCCGGCCAACGGCACGGTACGCGGTCGGGCTTCCCGCGCGGCGCGCCAGGTCTGCGTAGGTCGCCACCTGGCCCCGCGGCACCTTTGCGCACTCTTCCATCACGCGCCGTCGGAAGGGCGTCATCCAGGAGAGGTCCAACTCGACGTCGAATGCCGTCCGCTTTCCGGCCAGATACTCGTTGAGCTGCTTGATCAGCGGCTTGACCCGGCGCTCATCCGCCACGAGCCCATACGTTCCATGCAGTTCGCGTGAGAGAGCCTCGACGGCCTCGGGCATGCGTCTCGCGTCCACACCGAACTTGATGGCCGCGAGGCGCCGCCCTTCGCCCGCGACCAGCATTGGGCCGAACTCGGTTTCGGCAATGCCGTAGTACGCGACTGCCATCCATGGCCTCCCAGCGGCTAGTCGTTTCCGGCTCTTTTGTAGTATTGCACGCCGTCCTGAACGAACTTGTGGAGGCGTCCCTCGAGAACCAGGTAGTCGAGGTGCGCGAGTGTCTCGCCCAGCGCCGCCCGCTGCATCCACGGTGAGAAGCTGTCCAGTGTGCCCGTCACCCACTTCACGCCGCGCGCCACTTCGAAGGCGGTCCTGGCGCTTCGTCCGACGACGGTCATCATCTCCTCAAGACGCTCATCGTGGTGCTTCTCGATCGCGCGCAGGCGTCCGGCGAGGTCCGTGAAGCTGTACTCGTGCGCTGGCAGCACCTGCTCGACGTCCAGCTCTTCAAGACGGCGAAGCGAGGCGATGTAGTCGCCGAGCGGGTTTCCTTGCTGTTGCGGGTGCAGGCTGATGTTCGGCGTGATCGTCGGCAGTACGTGGTCGCCGGTGAGGATGAACTTCTTCTCGCGCTCTAGGAAACAGATATGACCGGGCGAGTGTCCCGGCGTCCACCAAACTTCGAACTCGAACCGCCCGATGGGGAGCCGTTCGCCTCCCCAGACCACTTCGTCCGGGTCGACCGGGTCCACGAAGGCGCGCACGGGCATCGCCGACGTCTTCAGATCGTCGCGGTTCTCCTTCGGCACGCCGTGCGTGGTGAGCCACTCGCCCATCGTCGCCAGCAGCTGATCAGGGTTGCGGTATCGCGAGCGGATGAGGTCGCGTTCGCGCTGGTGAATCACAACGGTCGCGCCGCTGCGCTCCTTCACCTGACCGGCGAGGCCATAGTGGTCCGGGTGGATATGCGTCACCAGTAGCGTCTTGAGCTTCGCGAAGCCCACGCCGGCATCGTTTAACTGCTGCTCCAGCGAGTCGAACGCCTCCGGCACGTTCCAACCGGAGTCCACGAGCGTCCACCCATCGCGTCCCTCGATGAGGTAAGGGAGCACCCAGCCCAGGGGGTTATTCGGGATGGGGACGCGGAGCTGGTACAGCCCGTCCATGACCTGGAGCGGGTACTTCGTCTCGACGGGTGCGGTCATCGCTTCCCTCCGTTCGGGGCGAGGTCGATGCTGCGTGCTCGAGGGCAGGGTACCGCGATCAGGCGCAACGCCGTAGGGCCACACGTAACTGCGTGCCGGGGTCCGAAGCTGCTTCGCGAAGCTCTCTCAGTGAGTCAGAGAGCATGGGGGGTGCCAGGCGCTACGACTTCCAGCTCCCGCTCCACCCGGAGTTCCCCTGTTCGCCAGGCGCATCCGCAGGCGCGTCCGAAGTCCAGCCGCTGCCCTCCGCCGGCGGCGGTTCTTCGGAGGCCGGATGTGCCGACTCCAACGAGATGTTCGCCTCGTTGATCTGGCGCTCGGCCGCCAGCAGCGCGTCGTAGTGCGGCACCAGGGGCTGGAGCTGGGCGATCAGACCTTCGATGCGCACCTTATCCGCTTCCAGATTCGCCAGGGTGATCTTCACCTGTTGCGTCCGCTGCTCCAGTTGCGAAAGAAACTCGTCGCTCACGTCATCCTCCCGGCCACGCTCATCGCCCTCTACGCTGCGGTTCTCAAGATGCCGCCTGCGTGGTGCTTGTTCAAGGGGATGATCGGCAGGATCAGCCGGTTCCGGC
Organism: Chloroflexota bacterium; assembly: GCA_016213125.1. GTDB lineage: Bacteria > Chloroflexota > Dehalococcoidia > DSTF01 > JACRBR01 > JACRBR01. Next base: position 45,748 of record JACRBR010000202.1, read on the forward strand.
AGAGAATTAACATCTCCGTGTCCCTTCTGTGCAGCATCTTCGTCGATGTTGTTGCGGCTGGGCATCAAACAGGAGAAGAGCAGGAACGACCAGAAGTCCGACAGCAGCGATAGGATCGCGCCTGTCAGCGACCAGCCGTCGTCATCGCGTTCGGGCATACCCGTACCTCTCGCGGGATCGGCAAGGGCGAGACCGTTGCCTCGCCCTCTTGACACAACAACTACAGATCTGCGTCTGCCATTACACGGCGGCTGCCTGCAGCCTGGCCTCGGCCTGCAGGTCGTGGTCAACCATCATCTCGATGAGCTGTCTGAAGGACACCTCCGGCTTCCAGCCCAGCTTCGTCTTCGCCTTGGTCGGGTCGGCGATTAGCAGGTCCACCTCGGCCGGGCGCATGAACTGCGGATCGCTACGGATGTAGTCCTCCCAGTTCAGCCCGACGCGCTCGAATGCGATCTGTGCGCAGTCCTTGATCTGGTGGGTCTCCCCGGTGCCGATGACGTAGTCATCAGCCTCCGGCTGTTGCAGCATCAGGTGCATCGCCTTGACGTAATCACCGGCGAATCCCCAGTCCCGGCGCGGCTCCATGTTTCCCATCAGCAGTTCCTTCTGCAGACCGAGCTTGATGCGCGCCGCGCCGATGGTGATCTTGCGTGTCACGAACTCCGGACCTCGCCGGGGCGACTCGTGGTTGAAGAGGATCCCGCTGCAGGCGAAGATGTTGTAGCTCTCGCGGTAGTTCACCGTGATGTAATGAGCGTAGGCCTTCGCTACTCCGTACGGACTGCGCGGGTGAAACGGCGTTTGCTCGTTCTGGGGCGTTTCGCGCACCTTCCCGAACATTTCGCTGCTGGATGCCTGGTAGAACTTGATCCCGCGCCCGGACGACGTCCGCGACGGCGACGCGCC